>JBCDHK010000495.1:0-2297 GCA_038750185.1 Pseudomonadota bacterium | reverse complement strand
GTAAAGCAGCACTTGCGGACCGCCGATTTTGGCGCGCGGCTAGACCGCCGGCATCTCTGCCTCGTTTTGCCACTAACGGACTTTCGGGGTGCCTCGGGGCTTGCGAGGCGGATTGAGGCGACTGCAGATGTGAGCATCCGAACTCGAGTGATTGAAATGCGGGCTTACCATAGCGCCGAGATGGTGCTGAGCGCCCTGACGGCGACGGCGATGCCGTCGGCTAAGCGCACGGCTTAAGCGGGAACTGACGCAGCCTGTAATTCACCGAGCAGGCCTTTCACCGCCCGCACGCGCGCTTTGGCTTCTGGCGGCACACCCATGACGACAAGCTTGCTATCGGGGCGTAGTTTCATCTTGCCGGGGCGCGAGCGGACCATGACCATGAGTTGTGCCGGGTCCACCGCCGTGTCATCGCGAAACGTGACGACCACGCCTTTCGGTCCTGCATCGAGTTTGGAAATCCCGAGCTCTTTACACGCCACTTTTACCGCGCTGACATCCATCAACTGACGCGTCTCTTCTGGGAGCGGACCAAAGCGGTCAATCAGTTCTGCGGCAAAAGCCTCCCGCTCCTGCTCCGTCGATAGATCTGCCAAACGGCGATAGAGACCAAGCCGCACCCCAAGGTCTTCGACATACCCCTCTGGGATAAGGACAGAGAGACCTAGATTGATCGTCGGCGACCAGTCATCGGCGACGTCTTCAGCTTCATTCGCCCCGCTCTGCAGCGCTTTGACAGCGTCTTCCAGCATCTGCTGATACAGCTCCACGCCAACCTCGCGCACATGGCCAGACTGCTGATCACCCAGCAGATTGCCGCCGCCGCGCATGTCGAGGTCATGGCTCGCGAGTTGAAACCCTGCGCCTAGACTATCGAGCGATTGCAGCACTTTTAGCCGTCGCTCTGCGGTGGTTGAAATGACGCGGTCTGCAGGCGTTGTCAGATAGGCATAGGCTCGTAGTTTCGAGCGCCCAACCCGTCCACGAAGCTGGTAAAGCTGCGCCAGGCCAAAGCGATCTGCCTTATGAATGATCAGCGTATTCGCCCGCGGAATATCCAGGCCACTTTCAACAATCGTTGTCGACAGCAGCACATCATACTCCCCATCATAGAAAGCCGTCATCAGGTCTTCGAGTTCGCCTGCAGGCATCTGCCCATGGGCGACGCAGAACTTCACTTCCGGCACATTGTTCTTGAGGAAATCCTCCAGGAAGCTGAGATCGGAAATCCGCGGGGCGACGTAATAGCTCTGCCCGCCGCGATACTTCTCACGCAGCAGCGCCTCACGGATCGTGACCGTATCAAACTCGGTGAGATAGGTCCGAACGGCGAGGCGGTCGACAGGCGGCGTTGCGATGATGGAGAGGTCACGGATACCGGTCAGCGCCATCTGCATCGTTCGGGGTATCGGTGTCGCCGACAGTGTCAGCACATGCACATCGGCCTTCAGCTCTTTGAGGCGCTCTTTATGCTTCACGCCGAAACGCTGCTCCTCATCAACGATCAGGAGGCCGAGGCGCTTAAAATCGACATTCTTGGCGAGAAGCGCGTGCGTGCCGACGACGACATCAATCGTACCGTCTTTCATGCCAGCCTTGGTCGCGCTCGCTTCTTTCGTGGACACGAACCGTGAGAGCGGTCTCACCTGAAGGGGCCATCCGGCAAAGCGGGCGGCAAACGTATTATAGTGCTGGCGCGCGAGCAGCGTCGTCGGCGCGATCACCGCCACTTGCTGCCCCCCCATCGCCGCCACAAAAGCCGCGCGTAGGGCGACTTCAGTCTTCCCAAAACCGACATCCCCGCACACGAGCCGGTCCATAGGCTTGCCGCTGGAAAGATCGCCCAGGACGTCCTCAATGGCGTTAAGCTGATCGTCGGTCTCCTCATATGGGAACCGCGCAGCGAACTCTTCGTACAAGCCATCACCGCTATTGATCGCGTCAGCGGTTTTCAGCTCCCGCGCCGCTGCAATCGCCATGAGTTCCGCAGCCATTTCCAGAATGCGCTTTTTCGCTTTGGCCTTACGCGTTTGCCAGCCAACACCACCAAGATGGTCAATCGCGCTTTCAGCGTCTTCCGAGCCGAACCGGGAGATGAGGTCGATGTTCTCAACCGGCAGGAAAACCTTGTCGCCCTTGGCATATTCCAGCTGCAGACAGTCATGCGCTGCGCCCGCCAGGTCGAGCGTCTGCAGCCCAACATAGCGGCCCACACCATGATCAATGTGCACAACGAGATCGCCTGGATTGAGCGATCCTGCCTCAGCAATAAAGTTCGCTGCCTTGCGCTTCCGACG
>JBCDHK010000494.1:0-2306 GCA_038750185.1 Pseudomonadota bacterium | reverse complement strand
CGGCGCCGCGCCATCGAGGCGTGCGATCTCCAGGGTCTCGGCAAAGGGCAGGGGGGCGATCTCGGGATCTTGGCGGGTAGGCATGGCGTCCTCTTGTAGCAGGGCGGGCGCTTGCGCGGGGTATGGCAGAGCATGTAAGCGAAAACAGCCCACTTGCACGAGGAGCGCGCCCGTGAAATCCGTTCAGACCGTCGCTGCCGCCCTACCCATCCTGGCGTTGCTGGGGGGGTGTGCCTCGGAGATGCGCACCCATGGCTTTTTGCCCGTGGCCGAGCGGTTGGCGCAAGTGGAGGCGGGCGTCGATACACGCGGTTCGGTGCAGCGCAAGATCGGACGGCCTTCGACCGACGCCGCCTTCGATGACAGCACTTGGTATTACGTCTCCAGCGTGGTCGAGCACAACAGCTTTCGCGCGCCCAAAGTGGTCGAGCGCACCGTGCTGGAGGTGGTGTTCGACGATGTGGGCCTGGTGACCGAGCTCAACCGCTACGGCCTCGAAGACGGCAAGGTGATCGATCTGGAGACGCGCACGACCCCCACCTATGGCCGCCAGCTCACCATCCTGGAGCAGGTGCTTGGCAATCTGGGCGCGGTCTCGACCGAGCAGTTGCTCTCCGAGTGAGGCTCAGGGGAGGCTGAGTTCCTCCTCACCGAGCGGTGCGAAGGCAGGCGCCACATGGGTGTCGTTGGCCTCCTTTAGCGTGGTTGGCTGCCAGCGCGGGGCGTTGTCCTTGTCGATGATCTGGGCACGCACGCCCTCGTAGAAGTCCGGCTGGGTCACGCAGTAGCGCGCTAGGCGGTATTCGAGACGCATGGCGTCATCGAAATCGAGGGCGGCGCCCTCGCGCATCTGGCGAAAGGCGATCCGGCTCGACATCGGCGATTTGGCCAGGAGGGTGGCGTGCTGGGCCTTGGCCCAGTCCGTGCCGAGGCGCTCCAGGCGCTCCAGGATGTCCTCGACGCTCGTGCCTGAGAACGCCGCATCGATGGCGCGGCGCTCGTCGAGATCGGGCACGACGGTCGGCGGGATGTGGGGGGTATCGCCTGCGGCGAGGCCTGCGAGGACGCCCTCGATCTTGTCGGCGGCGACGATGCGATCGCACACGCCCGCGCGCAGTGTATCGAGGTCTTTCAGCCGTGCGCCGGTCAGCGCCAGCCACATCCCCAGGGCGCCCGGCAGGCGTGGCAGCGCGTAGGTGGCGCCCACGTCCGGGAACAGGCCGATGCCGGTCTCAGGCATGGCGAAGACGGTGCGCTCGGTGGCAATGCGGACGTGGCCGTGCAGCGAGACGCCGACGCCGCCGCCCATCACGATGCCGTCCATGATGGCGACGTAAGGCTTGGGGTAGGTCTTGATGCGGTGGTTGAGGCGGTATTCATCGGCGTAGAAGGCGAAGTTGGCCTGGCCGCGCGCGCCCCCGGGCCGCCCAGCCTCATAGAGCGCGCGGATGTCGCCCCCGGCACAAAACGCCCGGTCTCCCGTGCCCTGGATCGCCACCGTCTTGACCCGTTCGTCCTCGGTCCAGGCATCGAGTTGGGCGTGGATCGCGCCCACCATGGCGTGGGTCAACGCGTTGAGCGCTTTGGGGCGGTTGAGCGTGATCAGCCCCAGCGCGCCCCGCACCTCGAAGTCCACGTCCGCCATTGCCCCTCGCGCCTCTGCCGTGCCAGTGTCGGCCCAGTGTTACGAGGAAGCCCGGCGATGCTGCAACCCGCACCCTTTCCCCTCTCGCGCCCGCGCCGTTTGCGCCGCACACCTTGGATGCGCTCGCTCGTGGCCGAGACGGTGCTGACCCCTGCCGATCTGATCTGGCCGTGTTTTGTCATCGAGGGTGAGGACTGCGCCGAGCCGGTGCCCTCCATGCCCGGTGTCGAGCGCCTGAGCATCGACCGTCTGGTAAAGGCCGCCGAGGGCGCGGCGGCGCTTGGCATTCCGGTGATCGCGGTCTTTCCCTACACCGATCCGAGCCTCAAGACCGAAGAGTGTGAGGAAGCCTGGAACCCCGACAATCTGGTTTGTCGCGCCACGCGGGCCGTAAAGGCCGCCGTGCCCGAGATCGGCGTCATGCTCGACGTGGCGCTCGACCCCGACAATGCGCTTGGCCACGATGGGCTCGTCCAGGGCGAGGAGATCCTCAACGATGAAACCCTGCTTGCCCTGGAAAAACAGACCCTGGCCCAGGCTGAGGCCGGCGCCGACATCCTCGGCCCCTCCGATAAGATGGACGGGCGCATCGGCGTCATGCGCCAAGCCTTGGAGCGTGAGGACTACCCCCACGTCGCCATCCTGTCCTACGCCGTCAAAT
>JBCDHK010000493.1:0-2314 GCA_038750185.1 Pseudomonadota bacterium | reverse complement strand
CGCCGCGCGCAGCCGCGGATCGCGCACACAAGACGCCGCCGCCGTGTGCACCGAGCGGTCGGCCCGGAGCCGCGCCACATCGTAGAGCCAGGGCACCATGTCAGTCAGGCGCGAGAACGTGGTCTGGCCAAGCCCATCAAAACCAATACGATAGCGCTCGGCGCTTTGCGCCATAAAGCGCTCATAGCCCTTGAGATCATCGGGCGAGAGGCGGGCAATCTCAGCACGCATCGCCTCCGGGTCAGAGCGGCAGGTAAAGTGGGAGCCGTCGTCGAAGCGCATAACGTAGAACGGATCGAGGGCGCGCAGGTCCACGTCCTCGGCCATCTCACGCCCGCAAAGCTGCCAAAGCTCCTCGAACAGATGGGGTGCGGTGATGATGGTCGGCCCAGCATCGAAGGTAAAGCCGTCCTGGCGGTAGGCGGTGCCGCGCCCGCCGGGGCTGTCCAGGCGGTCGAGCACCGTCACGCGGTAGCCGCGCGCGCCGAGCCGGATTGCCGCCGCCAGCCCGCCAAAGCCCGCACCGATCACCACTGCGTGGGGCTTTTGCGGCGTGCGTCCTCGGGGAGCGGGACCGGCGGTTTCGAACGGGGCGCGTGGGACTGTCAACATGCCTAGACAGTAGCAGTGTCAACCTACCGGAGCAAGCGAATCCTCCAGCGCCGCCAGCGGCGCCCGCCCCTCCCAACGCCCCTCCGCGCCCAGCACCCGAAAGCGCGCAAACAACTCCTCGGAAAACCACCCCCCCTGGCGCGCCCGCTGCGCCGCCTTACGGTGGAAGGGATGGCGGTAGGCGAAGGTCTTCATCGATTCGAGATCGCGCCAGATCGAAAACGTCACCTGCCGCACCCACGGCAACTCGCCGAGCCCGCGCTTGAATAGAAGCGCCGGCTCACGCGCCGTCTGCGTATCGATATCGGGCGCGCCGCGCCAGAAGGCCAGCACCTTGTGCGGACGGATCGAGGCACGCGTCAACACGGCAATGGGCGGGGTAAGATCCAGGCTGTCCTGGGCCTCGAACGGCGCACATCCCGCCCAAGCACCGCGCACCGAGACAGCCGCGAGATAGACCGTGAAGTCCTCCACCGCACGTTCGCGGTAGCGGCAGTAGACATCGGCTTCGGCCACCTGAGCGCGCGCCTGCTCCAGCGACGGCCAGGTGGCCAGCACAGCATAGACCCCGAAGTTGGGCCAAGGCCGAAAACTCTCGCCCACCCCCGAGCCGAGCGTCTTGTAAAAGCCGATCCCCGGCAGACGTGAGAGCGGCGGCATTGCCAGAGGCATCTGCCAGAGCGCCCAATGCTTGGTGCGCGGACGGTCAAAGCGAAAGAAAGATAGGCTAATCGCCTGCGCCACGGCCTGGACTCCTCAGTTACGAAGAATGTGCCTGCGCAACGCCCCCTCTGTCAACGCAGCCTGACACCCGACAAACGGCCCCGGGAGCGTTCGGGCCGGAGGGGCGCGCACCCTCTCAGCCCTGCGCAACGCCTGAATGGGTGGGTGGGGCCCGAACGCTCCCGGGGCCGGGGCCTACCCTCAATCGGGATCGGGTTCCTGGCGCAGCCGCTTCACCGTACCGCGCTGTTTCTTTGCGTCCAAACGGCGGCGCTTGGCACCCAGGCTCGGGCGCGTCGGGATGCGCGGCTTGGGCCGCACCAGCGCCTTGGCGACCAGTTCGGCCAGCCGCGCGCGCGCCTCCTCACGGTTGCGCGCCTGCGAACGGTGGCGCTCGGCCGCAATCACTACCGCACCGTCGAGCGTCCAGCGCCGCCCGGCCAGACGGCGCAGGCGCGTCTTTTGCTCAGGCGTCAGGTGGGGCGAGCGCTGTGCCTCAAAGCGCAGCACCACCGCCGTCTCGACCTTGTTGACGTTTTGCCCACCCGGCCCCGACGCCCGGGCGAACTGCTCGGACATCTCCCAAGCAGCCAGCGTCAGCGTGTCGGAGATCCGCAGATCCTCCACCCCACCCCCACCTCAAGCGCGCGAGAGCAGCCGAAACGGCAACAGCGCCAAAAGCGCCAACGCCATTTTGACCAAGAAGTCGCCCACCGCCAGCGAGACCCAAAGCGCCGCCTCAGGGCCACTGCCGAGCAACGGCACCCTATCGAGCGCCCAAGGCTCGTTGGGGCCAAGCACCGCAAAGGCCGGCGAGAACGCCAGCGTAAAGAATAGCGCGGTATCGAGCATGGAGCCCAGCGCCGCTGGTGTCTTCGACGCTGGGCTCCATGCTCGATACCGCGCTATTCTTTACGCTGGCGTTCTCGCCGGCCTTTGCGGTGCTTGGCCCCAACGAGCCTTGGGCGCTCGATAGGGT
>JBCDHK010000492.1:0-2317 GCA_038750185.1 Pseudomonadota bacterium | reverse complement strand
GCAATGCCGGCGCACGAGATCGCGATGCGCGCCGTGCCGTGTTCTTGGCGTGCGGCGGCGAGGGCGGCGACAACGCTGTCCTCCTGGGTGACATCGCAGGGGTGGAAGGCTGCGCCCACTTCCTCAGCCAGCGCCCGGCCCTTGTCTTCGGCCATGTCGAGAATGGCCACCGGCGCACCGCGTCCGCGCAGCATCCGCACGCAAGCCTCGCCAAGTCCGCTGGCGCCGCCCGTGACCAGGGCTGGAGTGTCGGGTCCGATCTTCATGCTGGGGCCTCGCGCGTGTCTTGCAGGATGACGATCTGGCTCTCGCCGTAGCGCCGGCAATCGGCTTGGAGTAGTCCGTCGAGGGCGGGCGGTGGCTCGGCCGCGGCACTCTCAAGGACGATGACGGCGCCGGGGGCGATCCAACCTCCGGCCAAGGCAGCGGTGAGCGCCGCCGGCCCCAACTCCGAGCGGTAGGGCGGATCGGCAAAGATCAGCCCGTAGGGTGCTTCTCGGCAAGGGCCAAGCCGGGTCGCATCGCGACGCCAGATCTTGGTGGCGCCGGTCAGGCGCAATTTCTCCACGTTTTCGCGGATCAGCGCGCGCGAGGGGGCGTGGTCGTCGACAAACACCGTCCGCACCGCTCCGCGCGAGAGCGCCTCCAGCCCGAGCGCGCCCGTGCCCGCGAAGAGATCGAGCACCCGCGCCCCGGCGATGGGCGGATACCCCCCATGTTCGAGCAGGTTGAACACCGCCTCGCGCACCCGGTCCGACGTCGGGCGCAGATGGGCGGCCCCGCCCCCCTCGGCGCCGGGGGCGGCTAGGCGGGTGCCGCGGAATGCGCCGCCGACGATGCGCATGGGCTCTCGCGCCCGCTCAAGCGCTGAGATCGACTACCACGCGGCCCTTGACGTCGCCCTTGAGGATCTTGGGAGCGAGATCGGGCAGGTCTTCGAGGCGCGCCGGGGCCACCATGGGCTCCAGCACGTCGAAGGGCAGATCGCGGGCGATGCGCTGCCAGGCCAGTACGCGGTCGGTCTGCGAGCGCATCACCGAATCGATGCCGAGCAAGTTGACCCCGCGCAGCAGAAACGGGATCACGGTGGCAGGCAGTTGCGCCCCCCCCGCCAAGCCGACCGCCGCAACCGAGGCGCCGTATTTCATCTGGCCGAGCACCCGCGCCAGCATCGGGCCACCTACGGCATCGACACAGCCGGCCCAAGTCTCGGTCTCCAAGGGGCGCTTGACGGTCTCGGCCAAGTCCTCGCGGGGGACGATCTGGGTGGCGCCGAGGCTTTTCAGATACTCAGCCGTCTCAGGGCGCCCGGTGACCGCTGCCACCTCATAGCCGTTTCTAGCCAGGATCGCCGTCGCCACCGAGCCCACACCGCCCGCAGCCCCCGTGACCAGCACCGGGCCGGTATCTTGGGTCAGGCCGTGTTCTTCGAGCGCCATCACCGCCAGCATCGCGGTAAAGCCTGCCGTGCCGACGGCCATGGCGTGGCGGGTATCCACGCCCTCGGGCAGCCGCGTCAGCCAGCCCGCCTTGACACGCGCCTTCTCGGCATAGCCGCCCCACCAGACCTCGCCGACGCGCCAGCCCGTCAGCACCACCTTGTCGCCGGGGACGAAATCGCCCACGTCCGAGGCCTCGACCGTGCCGGCAAAATCGATCCCGGGCACATGGGGGAAGGTCCGCACCAAGCCGCCCTTGCCGGTGACGCAGAGGCCGTCCTTGTAGTTGAGGGTCGAGTACTCGATGCGCACCGTGACGCCTTCGCCCGGGGCTTGGGGCAGGCGATCCTCGCCCAAGGTCTCGATGGCTTGGGAGATGGTGCCGTCTTCGGCTTTGCTGACGATCAGGGCGCGGAATGGCATGGGCTCTCCCTCAGGTTGGTGCGTTGGCGCTTGGCGCGGCTCTGGCCTGCGCGGGGCGAGAGTGTCAAGGTGTGCGCGCGATGGCAACAGCGGTGGAGGGCGAGAAGACCATGCAGGCGAGCAATACCCCAGGGGTGGGACACAACCGCGGCCCGGCTCTCGATGCAGGCCACGCCTGGCGCCGCCATGCCTGGACGCGTGCTAGGGCCAGCTTGGCGCCGCGGGCGGGGCTCGAAGTCGTGCGCCGCCATGTGGCGCGAGCAGCAGCGCTTGGGCTGCCCTATCCGCTCTATGCCTCGATCCGGCTTGGGACTGGGCGGGATGTGGCGGCGCTCATGCTCTCGGGGGCAGCGCTGGGGTATCGGCGGCGGGGGGCGTTGGCAGCGCCCGTTGTGGCCACCAAGCTGGCGGCGGTCGAGGCCGAGCGCTTGTTGCTTACCCAAGCGGTCCAGGAG
>JBCDHK010000491.1:0-2322 GCA_038750185.1 Pseudomonadota bacterium | reverse complement strand
GGTAGGTGTAGAAGCGTTGCGCGGAAAAATCCCAGTCCGGGTCGTCCCAGGCGATCATCTTGCCGGGGTTGAGCAAGCCTTTGGGATCGCACTCGCGCTTGAAGGCCAGTTGCACCGGATCGGTGGCCTTCATGCCGCCCTCTTCCAGCGTGTAGCGGTGAGGATTGAAGATGGGGCAGTCGTTGGCCTCGTGGATGGCGACGATCTCATCAAGGCGCTCTTCGCTGGTAAAGCGCACCAGCGGCAGCCCGGAGAGTTGCGGGCGCCCGTCGAAACGGGTGATCTCTGTGTGGATTGGAAACTCATCGCCAAACATCTCCACCATGCGCGCCATGGAGGCGAGCGGGTCCGCGCCCATGTAGGCGGTCTGCAGGTAGGTGATCGAGGGATCGACGCGCAGGGCACGCAGCGTGGTGTGGTTCCAGCCCAGCTCATAGGCGGGCGGGATGCCCTTTGCCCCGTCGCGATCGGAGCGGAAGAGCACCTCGGCGCCCGGCCAGCGTGCCGCGATGGTGAGCAGCGCCGCCAGCGAGTGGGGCGCGACCATGGCGATGAGCGCGGACTTTCCAGGCGGCAAAAACGGCTGATGGCGCTTGAAGTACTGCGAGGGCACCGGATCGGCCACGGTGCAAAGCTGCTTGAGCAGCACCGCGTCCTCATCGGCCAGTTCGAGCCCGCGCCGCGTGGCCTCGATCACATCGTCAAAGCCGAGGATGACATCGACCCACTCATAGGCGGGCGCGAGCGGCACCCCGACCTGGACCAGCACGCCGTTGACGCCGTAGGCATGGTTGGCCTGCTGGATCGCATCGCCCTCCAAGGTGAGGAGACGCGGCTCGGCCTCGCAGGTGAGGAGCTTCAGATGCAGGATATTGCCCGTGGCGCGCAGGCCCCCCCAGCGGATCGAGCCGACCCCGCCCGAGCCCCCGGCGATAAAGCCACCCAGCGAGGCGGTGGCGTGGGTCGAGGGATGGATGCGCAACTCCTGGGTGGTTTGCGCCCGCGCCTCGCGGTCGAGATCGGCCAGCACGATGCCGGCCTCTGCCGTGACGTGGCCGGGCCCCAGATCGAGAATGCGCTTCAGGTGCTTCATGTGGACCACGATGCCCCCCGAGAGCGGCATGGCTTGGCCGTAATTGCCCGTGCCAGCGCCGCGCGTGGTGACGGGAATGGCGTGGGCATAGGCCACACGCAAGACCTCGGCCACCTCGTCCACGGTGCGTGGGGCGACGACGAAATCGGCGCACACCTCGTCGAGGCGAGCCTTGAGGACTGGCGAGTACCAGAAGAAATCGCGCGATTTCTGCCGCACCGTGGCCGGGTTGTCGTCGAGATCGAGATGAGCGAGGGCCGTCTTGGCTGCGGCAATCGCCTCGGGAGTGGGGGCGGGCAGGCTCATGACGGCTCCATCAGCGGATCGAGACGGGCGTACGGCGCGGGCCGAGCCGTGATGGGGCGCCCATCGCGGATCACCAGGCGGTCGGGGTGGGGGCGGGCGTGCAGTTCCGTCCAGCCGCGCGCGCCGGGAAAGACCACGAGATCGGCCTTGGCGCCGGGCGCGATGCGCCCCGCCTCAAGCCCCATGATCTCGGCCGGGCGGGTGCTAAAGGCGGCAGGCCAGGCGGCCACCGGATGGTCGAGATGGGCGATGCGCGTGGCCTCGCGCATCACCTCGGCCATGTCGAGATCGCCGTAGGCATAGAACGGATCGCGGGTGTTGTCCGAGGCAAAGGCCACGGGCACGCCCGCCGCCGCCAACTCATGCACCAGCGTGATGCCGCGCAGACGGGGCGTGCGCCCGGCGTGGCGATCCTGGAGGTAGAGATTGCAAAGCGGCAGCGAGACCACGCTGAGCCCCGCCTCGGCCACGCGCGCGATGGTGCGTGTGGCATCGGCCTCGGCCATGGTGGCAAGCGAACAGCAATGCCCGCAGAGCACCCGGCCCTCGAAGCGGTTGCGCATGACTGCCAAAGCGATGCGCTCCAGCGTGTTGGAGGCGGGGTCCAAGGTTTCGTCGGCGTGGAAGTCCACATCGAGGCCGCGCTCGCTGGCCAGCCTCAGGAAGGTGTCGAGGCGCGCGTCGAGATCGGGCAGGGGATAGGTCACGGCGCCCAGGATGCCTTGGTGGCCGGCCACCAGATCGGCAAGCGCGCGGTAGTCCTCGCTCTCGACGTCATCGAGCACGGTGAGGGCTGCCCCTTGGAGCGTGATCCGCCCGCGCCACTCTTCACGGGCCGCTGCGAACGCTGCCCAGGAGGAGGCCGTGCGGTGGTCGCCGCTGTCGATATGGGTGCGCACGGCCACGCTGCCGTGGGCGTAGGC
>JBCDHK010000490.1:0-2329 GCA_038750185.1 Pseudomonadota bacterium | reverse complement strand
CCGACTGGAAGGCGCGCATCGGTGCCATCCCCCTGGTGGCCATCGGCGGCATGTCCGTCGAGCGCGCGCCGGGCGCTTTGGCGGCGGGGGCCGACATCGTCTCGGCGGTCACCGACATCACGCGCGCCTCCGGGTCGTCGTTGAGCGTGATGTCGGTGACCGCCGAGACGATGTCGGCCCCCGCCGCCAAAGCGCCCGGCGCGCGCTCGACGGACATGCCGCCGATGGCCACCAGGGGGATGGCACCGATGCGCGCCTTCCAGTCGGTCAGTTTTTCCACGCCCTGGCGGTGCCACTTCATCTTCTTCAGGATGGTCGGATAGATCGGGCCGAGCGCCACATAGTCCGGCGCCAGCGAGAGCGCGCGGGCAAGCTCGGCATCGTCGTGGGTCGAGATCCCGAGCCGCAGCCCTCCGGCCCGGATCGCTGTGAGATCGGCGGTGTCCAGGTCCTCCTGGCCGAGGTGTACCCAGTCGCAGCCCAGCTCCAAGGCAAGCCGCCAGTGATCGTTGACCACCAACACCGCGTCGTGGGCTCTGGCCAGGGCTTGGGCCTCGGCCACTTGGGCGCTGAGCGTGTCGTCGTCCATATCCTTGAGGCGCAATTGCACCAGCTTGACCCCGAGCGGCAGCATGCGGCGCAGCCAGGTGACATCGTCGAAGATCGGATAAAAGCGATGCAAGCTCATAGGAACGCCTGCCCCAGGACCGGGGTCGAGGGCGCGGCCATGTCGCGCGGCTCCATGGGATCGGCGGCTGAGGCGAGAGCGCCCGCGGCCACGGCCTTACCAAAGGCCTGCGCCATGGCGACCGGATCGCCGGCCTGGGCCACGGCGGTGTTGAGCAGCACGGCATCGAAGCCCAGTTCCATGGCGTGGGCGGCCTGACTAGGCAGCCCTAGACCGGCATCGATCACCATGGGCACCTCGGGGAAATGCGCGCGCAGCGAGCGCAGGCCGTAGACGTTGTTGAGCCCTAGGCCAGTGCCGATCGGCGCGCCCCAGGGCATCAGCACCTCGCAGCCCGCCTCCAGCAGTTTGCCGCCGACGACCAGGTCCTCGGTGCAATAGGGAAACACCTGAAAGCCGTCCTCCGTCAGGATGCGCGCGGCCTCCAGCAGGCCGAAGGGATCGGGCTGGAGCGTGTCAGCGTGGCCGATCACCTCCAGCTTAATCCAGGGCGTCTCGAACAGCTCGCGCGCCATGTGGGCTGTGGTCACGGCCTCCTTGACCGAGTGACAGCCCGCGGTATTGGGCAACACCTCGACCCCGAGCCGTTTGATCAGCGCCCAGAAATCCTGGCCCGCGCTCTCGCCCCCTGCCTCGCGGCGCACCGAGACCGTGGCCACCGAGGCGCCCGAGGTCTGGAACGCCCGCGCCAGTACCGCGGGCGAGGGGTACTGCGAGGTGCCGAGCATCAATGGCGACGCCAACGCCCTGCCGTAGAATGCGCGCATCTCAGCCGCCCTGGTGCGGGGCGACGATCTCGACGCGATCGCCGTCGTGCAGGCGGTGGCTGGCGCGGCTCGGGACGGGCACGAAGTCCTCGTTGACCGCGGTGGCCACTTTGGCATCGGCCTTGCCGAGTTCGGCCAGGAGCCGTTCCAGCGTCTCGGCATGGGTGGTGGTCGGGGTGCCGTTAACGACGATCTTCATACCAATCCTCCGGGGTCTTGTGCTCCAGCACCAGATCAGCGGTCATGCGCGCCAGGGCTGGAGAGAGTAGAAAGCCATGCCGAAACAGGCCGTTGGCGTAGATCCGCTCGGCCGTTTGGCGGATGCGCGGCTGGTTGTCGGGGAAGGCGGGGCGGGCATCGACGCCGATCTCCAGCAACTCCGCTTCGCCGAAGGCCGGGTGGAGGGCGTAGGCGGCGCTCAGCAACTCCATCACTGAGCGCAGCGTGGCGTGGCGGCGGGCGCTGCTCTCGATCTGGGTGGCGCCCAGCATGAAGACCCCGCCGCCGCGCGGCACGATATACAGCGGAAAGCGCGGGTGCAGCAGACGCACCGGACGGCTCAGGCTGATGTCGGGACTGCGCACCACGACCATCTCGCCCTTGACCCCGCGCAGATCGCCAAGCTCGGCCTGGGCGCTCAGCCCGCGGCAGTCGATCACCGTGCCCTCCAGGTCTGCCGCTGGCTGGGGCATCACCTGGCGGGTCGATAGGCGCTCGTGCAGATGCTGGAGGGCGGCGCGTGGGTCGAGATGGGCCTCGTCGGGCAGGAACAGGCCATGGCGAAAGCGCTCGCCGAGATCAGGCTCCAAGGCGGCGATGGCGGCGGCGTCGACGGCCTGGGCTGCGGGCACGCGGCGCTTGAAGGTGGCAAGCT
>JBCDHK010000489.1:0-2336 GCA_038750185.1 Pseudomonadota bacterium | reverse complement strand
GAGCGTCACAGTGCCAAGCGCGGTATCGAAGCCCGAGATCACCGGGTTGGTCGAGAGATAGACCGTCACCTCGACCGGTGTCGCCGTCGCCGTGCCGAGATTGTAGACGCTGGCCTCGATGGAGATCTCCTCGCCGGGCGAGAACAGCGTCTTGGAGATCGTGGCGGTGGCGCTCTCGAAGTGGCGGTCGTAGTCGGCCAGATCGGCGCGGTCGTTGGGGAGGGCGTCGATCTCGTCGGCGCCGATCCACTCCTCGATCAGGATGCGCTTTTCTTCGGTCAGGCGTGTGCCGCCATTGAGCGCGCCCGGCGCATCCGGATCGGCCACACCGGTGGAGTGCACCCCGATCAACTTGCGATTGCCCGCGCCCAGGTTCTGCCAGATCGGCGCGCCCGACATGCCGCCGGCAGTATCGAGGCGCTCGCCATAGTAAAAGCGCTCCTCGGTGCCCTGGGCGATGGCGCCGGTGGCGAGATACAGATCCCGGCCCTGGCTGAGATCGACCGGATAGCCAGCCAGGCTAACCGGCACACCGTCGTAGAAATCGACATCGGTGCGCACATCGAAGTCAAACCAACCGGTGGTGTTGCCCACCGAGCGATCCAAGGTGATCAGCGCCATGTCCTGGCCGAGGTCGTAGCCATCGGACCAACCCGGCAGCACGCGATAGGAGACCATCTCGGCGCGGCCGTAGGGTTCTTCGTTGCCCGATTTACCAAGCGCGATCTGGGCTGAGAGCGCACGCCCGTCGCCGCCAAAGCCGGGGTTTTCCAGCACGTGTGCCGCGGTCAGAATGTGGAAGGGACTGACCATGGCGCCGGTGCCGACGAAGGTGCCGCCGGGCGCGCTCACGGTGATCTTGCCGATCGAGTCCCAGGGGTGTCCTTCGACGCCGGTGACGCGGAAGCGGTCGTCGGGGCCGAGGACGGTTTCGAAGCGGGGGCTCTGGGACACCGTCGCGGGGGCGGTGGCCGGAGCGATCTGGGTGGTTGCCATGGGCCTTGGTCTCTCCTGTGGGCGGGATGCCCGGATGCCGTTGTTGGCAACAGGAATGGCCTGTGGCGGGTATGCCGGTGGCTAAGCGGCGCGGTTAAGCTTCATTAACGCAAGCGATTTTAGGCGATTTCCGCATGGTTTATCCAGGTTTCACCCTAGCGGCTTAACCGTTGTTAAAGCTCTGCTCAGGGGATGTTAAGGCTAACCCCCTGGCCGGACAGGGCCGCGACTCACCCTCCGCCAGCACGGCTGAGCGGCAATTGCGCCACACGTGCCTCGATCTCGGAGAGCATGGCCGTAAAGGGCGCACTGCCCGGCGCTCCGAAACGGCGCTCGAATTCGCCCCGGGTTAGACGCCCCGGAATGCCGTCGCGGCTCGCCAGCACGCTAGCATCGCTCTCGATGAGCGCCACCAGCGCCGGCCACTCGGCCAGGGGCGCGGCGGCGAAGACCTCGGCAAAGCGAATGCCCGAGACATTGGCGACGATGTCGGTGAAATCAAAGCCTGAGCCCCCAGCCAGCGTATCGATCAGCTCCTTGCTCTCGCCCACAGCATAGGAGAGGCTCTCGATACTGGCGGCACTGAGGGCGGCAGAGGTCAGAAAGTGCAGCCTGAGATCGCCGCGCCCGCCAAGCCGCACCCGCCGGCACACCTCACGGGCGCGCGGGCCACTGGCGGGGCCGTCGTAGCGACCGACGAAGTTGTTGATAAAGCCGATCAGCGCACCGGAGCCACAGACACGGGCCAGACCGAAAAGCGCCGCCGTTACCACCTGGCGCTCGTTGCCAGAAGCACGCGCCTGCGCGGCCTCGGCCATGGTGAAGCCGAGCCACGCGGAAAAGGGCGTCCCAGCCGTCAGACGGCGCTCTGCAATAGCCTGGCGGATCGCGGCCTCGCGCGCATTGACCAGATCAAGCCCGGGCAGATCGCTCCCCGCCAGCACCGAGGAAAACCGCCGCGCGAGCAGCCGGACAGGCGCCACAGCCTGATCGACCACGCCAACCACGCCGCCATCCGCCACCTCAAAGCGCACAAGCCCGCTCCGCGCGCGCGTACCGATGGCATTGCCGAGCGCCATGTTGGCCACCCCCTCGGCAAGCGCGAGAGAAAACCCGCTCGGCAGCGCATACCCGCCAAGGCTGATCGAGGCCACCCGGGCACGCCCCTCAAAAGGCGGCACTACCGCCTCCAGGTTCCACCACCCAAGATCGCGCAACACCGGAACCGGCATCGACGCCCGCAGCTTCAGCGCGCCGTTTTGGATCGTGGCCTGGCCGCGAAAGCCCGGCAGCACGCGCCCAGCAAAGGCAAGCGCGCCGTTGAGGCGCTCCAGCGAGAG
>JBCDHK010000488.1:0-2343 GCA_038750185.1 Pseudomonadota bacterium | reverse complement strand
CTCGACCCGCTCCTCGGCCTTGGAGCCGTCGCGCCTGGTCACGAAGCGGGTGTAGCTCTTGGCGAAGATCGGCTCGATCCCCGAGGAGACGTTGCCGGCGAAAAGCGAAATCGTGCCAGTGGGAGCGATGGAGGTGAGGAGGGCATTGCGGATGCCATAGCAGGCGATCTCGGCGCGCAGGTCCTCAGGCAGCGCCGCGATGGTCTCACCCTGGAGGTATTTCTCGGCCTCGAACAGCGGGAAGGCGCCCTTTTCGCGCGCGAGTGCCACCGAGGCGCGGTAGGCCGCCAGCTTGATCGCCCCGAGCCAGCGCCCGGTCTGGGCCACGGCTTCCGGCGCCCCGTAGCGCAGACGGCAGAGCGCCAGCGCATCGGCCAGACCGGTGACGCCGAGCCCGATGCGGCGTTTGACGCGGGCTTCCTCGGCCTGGGCCTGCAGCGGAAAACGGCTGGCGTCGATCACGTTATCGAGCAGGCGCACGGCGGTGGCGGTGAGGTGGGTCAGCTCGCCCTCATCGATCCTGGCACCCGCCTCGAAGGGGTTGCGCACCAGTGCCACCAGGTTGATCGAGCCGAGCAGGCACGCGCCATAGGGGGGCAAGGGCTGCTCGCCGCAGGGGTTGGTGGCGGAGATCGTCTCAGCATACCAGAGGTTGTTGGCGCGGTTGATGCGGTCGATGAAGATCACGCCGGGCTCGGCGCAGTCGTAGGTGGCGCGCATGATCTGCGCCCAGAGCGCGCGCGCGGCGAGCGTGCGATAGACCCGGCCTTCGAAGACCAGATCCCACGGGCCATCGGCCTCGACCGCGGCCATGAAGGCGTCGCTCACCAGCACCGAGAGGTTGAACATGCGCAGCCGTTCGCCGTCACGCTTGGCCTCGATGAAGGCTTCGATGTCGGGGTGGTCGCAGCGCAGCGTAGCCATCATCGCGCCGCGGCGGGCGCCTGCCGACATGATCGTGCGGCACATGGCGTCCCAGACGTCCATGAACGAGAGCGGGCCTGAGGCGTCGGCGCCAACGCCGAGCACGGGCGCGCCTTCAGGGCGGATGGTGGAGAAATCATAGCCGATGCCCCCGCCTTGTTGCATGGTCAGGGCGGCTTCTTTCAGCATCTCGAAAATGCCGTCCAGGCTGTCGGGAATGGTGCCCATGACAAAGCAGTTGAAGAGCGTCACCGAGCGCTCGGTGCCAGCCCCTGCCAGGACACGCCCGGCGGGCAGAAAGCGGAAATCATCGAGGGCTGTGCGAAATTCCGCCTCCCAGCGGGCAGGCTCGGCTTCGACGGCGGCGAGTGCTTTGGCGACGCGGGCGCGGGTGTCGGCCAGGGTGGCGTCGAGCGGCGCACCGTCGCCGGTCTTGAAGCGGTATTTCATATCCCAGATCTGCTCGGCGATCGGGGCGGCGAAGTTGGACATGGCGGCTCCTTGGCTTGCAAGGAACGTAGGACGAACAAAGGCTCGCGTCAAGTCATCTCATATCCAGACCCCGCTTTATACTTCCCCCCCACTTTATACGTCACTGCGGCCCTCCGCTTTGGCGCGCTGGCGGCCCTTGAGGCGTTTGCGCGGTTGGGGGCCGGGCAGGCGCGGGTCGGGCTCGGGCGTCACCTGCCCGGTCGCAGCACTCCACCAGCCGTCGCCCAAGCGCTCGGGCGCAAACAGATGGGCGTCGCGGCGAGCGTTGTGGACGCACATGGACAGCGGCCCCTGCCCGGTCGCCACCATGAACACACAGCTTTCACAGCGCGCCCGGTCGAGCGCAGAGGCGTCCATGAAGTCGTGGATCAGGAGGGCGAGGCGCTGGGGAGGGTGGCCGCGCACAAGCCCCGCCCGCAACCGCCAGAGTAGCGCCAGCGCATGCCGCGCCACGGCCAGCGCCAGTCCAGGGTGCCGCCACGCCAGCCGCCGGGCGGTGGCCACAAGGCGCAGATAGGGCGTGCCGGGGCGCTCCTGCGCACCAAAGGCCGCAAACAGGCGCTCGACCAGCGCCTTGTCGCTGAGCGCCGAGACCGTGTGCTCTCCCGCCACCACCACCGAGGCGTAGCGCGTACACTCGGGGTGGCCGACGGCGGCGGTCTCGAAATCGAGCGTAGCCCCCATGCCCTCGGCCAGCCGCGCCGCGACGCTCTCCTTGCAGACCACCGCTTCGCGCGCGCGCAGGACGCCGCGTCCGGTGTCGGCCTGAAGCTGGAACGAGGCCAGCGTCACCGCGCTGGCGTGGTCGCGAAAGAAGGCGGCCAGCCCTGCCACTTCGTCCAGGTTGCCCTCGAACACGGTGGTGTTGAACAGCACCCGCAGCCCCAAGCCGCGGGCGCGCGCCAGATACTCGCGGCGCACCGCGTT
>JBCDHK010000487.1:0-2352 GCA_038750185.1 Pseudomonadota bacterium | reverse complement strand
GGCCTTGAAGGTCTCCTCGTTGGGGGGGGCGCTGTCGGGCGCGTCGATCTTGTGCTGGCGTCTCAGCGCATCGTTGAAGCGGATCGCCACACCATCGACCTCTTCGCGCTTGTCGTCCCAGGTTTGGCGCACGCCTGCCAGCAGATCGAGGAACGCCTCGCGCGGGAAATAGGTGCCAGTGTGAAACGGCACCCCGTCGCCGCGCAAAAACACCGTGTTGGGCCAGCCGGCGTGGCCCTGCTGGAGATGGGTGGCGGTGATGTAGAGTTGGTCGAGATCGGGGCGCTGTTCGCGGTCGATCTTGATGGGGATAAAATGGGCGTTGAGGACGGCGGCGACCACTTCGTTGTCGAAGCTCTCCTCCTCCATCACGTGGCACCAATGGCAGGTGGCATAGCCTACACTCAGGAACACCGGCACATCGCGCTCCAGCGCTTCGGCCAGCGCTTCCTCGCCCCAAGGCCGCCAGTCGACCGGGTTGTGGGCGTGCTGGAGCAGATAGGGCGAGGGCTCCAGGATCAGCCGGTTGATATACTTCGGCGAGCCATCGGCATTGAGCAGCGCCGTGCGCGGGGTGTAGTCGTCGCCCTTGGCCGCGAGAGCTTCGCGCAGGCGCTCGACAAGCGCTGCCTCTCGCACCGTGGCGGGCGGGTCGATGGCCATGGCCTCTCCTGCAAGCGCGTTCCAAGCAGGCGATGACATGGCCCGCCTGTGGGCCGCGACCAGGGTAGGGGGGGCAGGGGGGGCTTGGCGCGCAGCGATACCGCCCCTCTGCAGCCCCATTTCGCTGCCGTGGCGAAATGCGCTAAGCTATGGTGTGCAGCCCCGGGAGAACGCCATGCGCACCGCCTTGATCGCCATTCTCTGCCTGTTTGCGCTCGGCTTGGACGGTTTAGCCACACCGGCGCCAGCCCAGACCAGCGAGCGCGCCAGCCCTCAAACCACGAAGGCGCGCGCCGCCACCTCCGCTCGGCTTACAGGGCGTGTGCGCTCCAATACCCCCGCCAGCATCAGGGCCAAGACGACGCACGAACGCCTTGATCGCACCGGGCGCACCCGTGCCGTATCACCCGATCTGCGCCAGCGCGGCTCGCGGCTGCGCCCCCTCGTCATCGAGCGCGAACGCACGGTGGTGCGCGAGGTGGTGGTCACGCAGATCCCCGCCGAGACCGAGCGCGAGACCCTCAAGCCCGCAACGCCGGTGCTGGCACCAGTCGAGACCACCCGCGCGCGCGGTCTGTTGCCAAGCCCCGCACCCGCCGCCCCTGGCGAGCGCCTGCCCGAGGGTACGCCCTTCGTCACCCTGGACCGGCGCACCTACGACCTGCCAGCGCTGCCGCCTGGGCGGATTTATGCCCGTGTGCGCGGCCAGATCTACGTGCTCGACCCGGATGATCGGCGCATCCATGCCCGTCTCGACCCGGCCACGCTGCGCTAGAGCGGGCCGCCGGTGCTGTTTTATCTAACGCTGATCCTGGGCTGCCAGTTGGCCGGCGAGGCACTGGTCGTGGCGCTGGGGCTGCCGCTGCCCGGCCCTGTCGCGGGCATGGCGCTGCTCTTTACGGGGCTTGTTCTGCGCGGCCTGCCCAAGGCGCTGGCCGAGACCGCCGACACGCTGCTCGCCCATTTGGCGCTGTTGTTCGTGCCCGCAGGAGTTGGCGTCATGCTGCACTTCGATCTGCTTGCCGCCGACTGGCCGGCCATCGCGGTGGCGCTGGTCGTCTCGACGGCGGCAACGGTGGTGGTCACGGGGCTCATCATGCGCTGGCTTGGCGGCGATCTCGGCGGGCGCGACTGATGGGCCGCTTGGGCGAGACCTGGGTCTATCTCAGCACCTCGCCGCTTTTGCATCTATTCCTGACGCTCTGCGCCTTTCAGATCGGTGCCGCGCTCCACCGCCGCGCCGGTAACGCGGCACTGGTCAATCCGGTGCTGATTGCCGTGGTGCTGGTGGTGGCCGTGCTGCTGATCACCGACACCACCTACGAGCGCTATTTCGAGGGCGCGCAGTTCGTCCATTTTCTACTCGGGCCTGCCACCGTGGCCCTGGCCATCCCGCTCTATCGCCAGTTGGCGCGGGTGCGCCGCTCGGCCTTGGCGCTCGGGGCGAGCATCCTGGTCGGCTCGCTGACGGCAGCCCTGAGCGCCGTCGCCACCGCCTGGGCCTTGGGCGCGGGACGCGACACGCTGGTAGCGCTGGCCCCCAAATCGGTCACCGCCCCCGTTGCGATGGGCATCACCGAGCAACTGGGCGGGCTGCCCTCACTCACCGCCGTGCTGGTGATCCTGACCGGCGTGCTCGGCGCAGCCCTCGGGCCCTACCTGCTCAGCGCCATCGGCGTCCACGACTGG
>JBCDHK010000486.1:0-2358 GCA_038750185.1 Pseudomonadota bacterium | reverse complement strand
GCGCACGGCTAAGCCCATGGCAATCTCCAACCCGGTGCTCTTCCTTGCCTCAGAGCGCGAGATCGCCGAGGACGCTTGGGCGGGCGATATCATCGGCATTCCCAACCACGGCCAACTGCGCATCGGCGATGCGCTGACTGAGGGCGAGGACCTGCGCTTTGCGGGCATCCCGTCCTTTGCGCCGGAATTGTTGCAATCGGTGCGTGCGGGGGATCCTTTGAAGGCCAAGCATCTTGACAAGGCGCTGACCCAATTCGCCGAGGAGGGCGCGGCCAAGCTCTTCAAGCCGGCCATCGGTTCGGGCTGGATCGTGGGCGTGGTCGGCTCGCTGCAATTCGAGGTGCTGGCCTCGCGCATCGAGATCGAATACGGCCTGCCGGTGCGCTTCGAGCAAACCCAGTTCACTTCGGCCCGCTGGGTGTCGGGGCCCAAGGAGCAAATCGAGGCGTTCCAAAAGGCCAACCGCGCCCATATGGCCGCAGACCACGACGACGATCCAGTCTACATGACCCGCCTGCAATGGGACATCGACCGCGTCGAACGCGACTGGCCCGATCTCAGCCTCACCGCAACCAAAGAGACCCTGGTGTGAGCGTGCGGGCGCGCCGCCACAGACCCTAGAGCGCGCCCTCAGCCCCGTGACACGCCAGCCAGCGCGATGGCGATACGGGTGCGCTCGGTCGCGGTCTCGGGCAGCGCGTCCGGATCGGCCCAAATCGCTTCGGCGATCTCGGGTGAGTTGGCGTGGCAGTCCTCCTGCGTCGCCGCCGCACAGACCACGACGATGTCGTCGCCCCCGGCCAGCGTGTGGCGATAAGACCAAAGCGTGCGCACGTCCGTGAGGGTGGCGATACCGGCCTCCTCCCAAGTCTCGCGCACGGCAGCCTCTTCGGGGGTCTCGCGCCAGTCGACCGCACCGCCCGGCAACATCCAGGCCGTCGTATCGCCGTAGGTGTGGCGGATCAGGCAAACCTGGCCCGCGCGCACCACCAGCATGCGCGCGCCCACGGTCTTGCCACCGAGGAACGCGATCAGGCGATTGCGAATGTGTCTGAGCCCGAGCAGCGTTGCATAATAAAGGCGTCTTGAGAGCGGGTGCGGCGCGCTCACTGGCCCTGCCCCGCGGGCACCAGCCCTGCCGCGCGCAAGTCGTCGAGCCCCGGCAAATCGCCCGGGGTCTCTAGGCCAAAGTGATCGAGAAACGCCTCGGTGGTGACGAAAGTCGCAGGGCGCCCCGGGCTCTGACGGCGCGGGCCTGGGCCGATCCAGCCCAACTCGACCAGCACATCCAGCGTGCCGCGCGAGACGGCGACGCCGCGGATCTCCTCGATCTCGATGCGCGTTACCGGTTGGTGGTAGGCGACGATGGCCAGCGTCTCCAAAGCGGGGCGCGACAGGCGGCGGACCTCGACGGTCTCACGTTGGAGCACCGGGGCCAGATCGGGCGCGGTGCGAAAGGCAAAGGCCTGACCGATGCGCACCAGATGCACGCCGCGCCCGGCGTAATGTTGGCGCAGGCGCTCGATGGCGGGCTCGGGGGCGCAGCCTGCCGGCAGACGCTCAGCGATCTCAGGGATGGCGAGGGGGGTAGCGGAGGCGAACAGCACCGCCTCGACCATTCGCTCCTGCTCCTCGGGAGACGGCGGAGGCGGGGGCGGCGCGGGGCTATCGGACATCGGCTTGGTCTGCGGGCTCCGCAGCAGGCTCCGCCGCCTTGGCGCGCAGATATAGTGGCGCGAAAGCCCCCTCTTGGCGCAATTCGACCCGGCCCTGGCGCGCCAATTCGAGGCTCGCGGCAAAGCTCGACGCCAAAGCCGAGCGGCGACGCTCAGGCGTGTCGATCCACTCATGGGGCAGAAAGGCCACCAATTCGCTCCACTCGGGCAGATCGGGGCAGAGGGTAGCGAGGCGCGCCAAGGCCTCCTCCATGGCGACGATCTGCGGGCGCTCCATCTGCAGCGGGCGATAGTCGTCGCGCGTGCGCAGCCGGGCATAGGCGCGCAAAAGATCATCCAGGCGAGCATCGAGGCGAAAGCGGCGCACGGGGCCGCTCAGATCCGAGGCGCCGCGGGCAAAGATGCCCTGGCCGAGCCGCTCACGCGCCATCAGGGCTGTCGCGACCGTGCGCATGGCATCCAGGCGACGCAGCCGGTCAGCCAGACGCGCGGCCAGGTCCTCAGCGGAAGGACCTTCGGCTTGGGGCTCGGGCGGCAGCAACAGGCGCGACTTGAGCCACGCCAGCCACGCTGCCATGACCAGATAATCGGCGGCGATGTCGATGCGCAGGCGCGCCTCAGCGATATAGGCCAGATATTGCTCGGCCAGCGTCGCGATGGACAGCCGCGCCAGATCGACCCG
>JBCDHK010000485.1:0-2395 GCA_038750185.1 Pseudomonadota bacterium | reverse complement strand
GGCGACCAAGCCGACACCCTCATCGGCGGCGCTGGCAACTTTCGGCTCGGGGGCGGCGCACCGCCCCACACCCTGGGGGGCGGCGGGGGCACCGATCCGTTCTTGGGGTTGGCGGGGGCCTACACGGTCTGGGGGGCCCCCGGCAACGACCGCTTCGAGGACGACGCTCAGAGCGGTCCAAACGGCGCTGACACCGTGTTTGGGGGTGCCGGAAACGACACCCTGATCGGCAACGGCGGCAACGACGTCCTGGACGGCGGCGACCAAGCCGACACCCTCATCGGCGGCGCTGGCAACGACACCCTCAAGGGCGGCGCGGGCGACGACAGCCTGCTTGGAGACACCAACAACGACAGCATCGACGGCGGTGACGGTGACGACGTGCTCCGCGGCGGCGCTCAACCCGACACCCTTGCGGGCGGCGCAGGCGACGACACGGTGTTTGGCGATGCCGGGGCCGACACCATCGACCTCGGCCCTGGTAACGACCGCTTCGTCGACGATGCTCTGGCCGGTCCGAACGGCGCTGACACCGTGTTTGGCGGCGCCGGAAACGACACCCTGATCGGTGATGGCGGCAACGACCATCTCTCGGGCGGCGCCCTCAACGACACGCTGGTCGGCGGCGGCGGCGCCGATACCTTCGTGTTTGAGGATCCGAGCACGGGCGGGGTCGACCGCATCCTCGATTTCGTGCCCGGGGTAGACACCATCGCACTCGACGACGCGGGCTTCACGGCGCTGCCGAGCACGATCGGACCAGGCAACCTGCGTCTCGGCACAGCAGCACAAGACAGCGACGACTTCTTGATCTACGAGGCAGGATCGCTTTCCTACGACCCCGATGCCAATGGCCCAGGGACAGCAATCACCATTGCCATCCTAAACGGTGCCCCAACCCTAAGCGCCACCGACTTTGAAATCTCTTGAGTGTCAATCCACACCAGAGCGCTTGCCGACCCGATTGGTTTGCTAGGCACCGTCACGTTGCGGGGGCCTAGCTGGGGACATAGAATGCTGGGGTGGAACAACACTCTCCCTTGTACCGCGGCCATCGCTATCCGGCGCCGGTGATTGCGCAAGCCGTTTGGCTCTACTTTCGGTTTCCACTGAGCCTGCGAATGGTGGAGGAGATGCTGGCGGAACACGGGATCGTCGTCAGCCATGAGACCATCCGCCGATGGGCGCTCGAATTCGGGCAGCTCTATGCCGCCGAGATCCGCCGTCGCCAAGCCGCCGCGAGCGACAAATGGCCTCTCGATGAGGTCGTGATCGCGATGGGCGGCGAAAAGCACAGGCTCTGGCGGGCGGTTGACCAGAACGGCGTCGTGCTCGATGTCCTGGTCCAGCGCCGGCGCGATACGCGCGCGAGCTATAGTTAGATTTGGGTGATGGCGGATTGAGGGGGGTGGCGTATCGTGGCGGGTGTAAGGCCAACCACGTTCTCCCGGAGGAGCGATACGCCGTGAAAGACGATACCACCGTCACCGAACTACGACCTGCCCGGATCGATCCAGGATCCGCTGACCGAGATTGCCCGTGAGGGAGCCCGACGCATGCTGGCCCAGGCGCTCGAAGCCGAAGTGGCTGCGTTCCTGGAGCAGCACACCGAGGAGCGCCTGGCCGATGGGCGCCAGCGCGTTGTCCGCCACGGCCATGGCCCCGAGCGGGTGGTCCAGACCGGCATCGGGCCGCTGCCGGTGCGTCGGCCGAAAGTCCGCGACCGAGCCGACGGTGACACTGGCACCGGCAAAGAGAAGCGGCGCTTTAGCTCGCAGATCCTGCCGCGCTGGGCGCGGCGCACGAAAAGCCTGAACGCCCTGATCCCGGTGCTGTATCTGCGCGGCATCTCCACGGGCGACTTCCAGGAAGCGCTCTCGGCGCTGCTCGGGCCTGATGCGCCCAACCTGTCTCGCCTCGGACGATCTCGAGCGTCCGCTCAAGGGGGCGTTGTCAGCAGCTTGAAGGCTGGTTGGCAGGGCGAGTACGACCGCTGGCAGGCCCGCGATCTCTCGGCCCGGCGCTACGTCTACCTCTGGG
Source organism: Pseudomonadota bacterium (assembly GCA_038750185.1). Classification (GTDB taxonomy): domain Bacteria; phylum Pseudomonadota; class Alphaproteobacteria; order Rhodobacterales; family Rhodobacteraceae; genus Thermohalobaculum. The sequence goes on along the minus strand of JBCDHK010000485.1, from coordinate 355 downwards.
CAGACGGGATCTATCTCCAGGCGCGCCTGCAGCCAGAGGCCGAGTGCATGCTCGTCGTGCTCAGCGCCACACCCGAGGGCAAGAAAGAACTGGTCGGCTTTCAGGTCGGCACACGCGAGAGCACGCAGAGCTGGCGCGAGCTGCTGGCCGACCTGAAGGCGCGTGGGCTGGCCAGTGCGCCTGAAATCGCTGTCGGCGCCAAGCTTTCAAAAGCGCACCTCCGGTGCGACGCGCTGGGGTTCTGGAAGGCACTCGATGAGGTCTTCCCCACACCCCTCACCAGCGCTGCTGGGTGCACAAGGCGGCCAACGTGCTGAACTGCTTTCCCAAATCCATGGGCCCGACCGTGAAGGGC
>JBCDHK010000484.1:0-2426 GCA_038750185.1 Pseudomonadota bacterium | reverse complement strand
GTTTTAGCGCCCAGCGCGCCGCCTTGGAGCGCCTTGCCGGGGCGGGGGCCGAGGGCGGGCGCGCGGAAGCGCTCTGGGCACGCGCCGTGGTCGATGCTTTCGAGGGGCGGGCCTTGCGCTGCGGCGAGAGCACGGCCCTCATCGAGACGGCAGAGGGCACGCTCTCCGCCGAGACCCTGGCGCCTGCCTCTGCTGAGGGCACCTTCTCGGCCCCCTCGCTCAATCTGCGCCTGCGCGCCACGGCTGCGAGCGCTGGCCACATCCTGGCGCTCTTCACCGAAGAGGACGCCGCCGCCCGCCTCGCCGCCGCAGCCCGTCTCGACCGGCGCCGTGAGGCGGTCTCCGTCGCGGTGCTCACTGCTGCCATCGAAGGCGAAGACGACCCTGCCGTCGCCCAAGCGGTCTCGGACATCCGCACGAGCCTTCTGTTGCGCGATCCCGACCCCGACAACCGCGCCGCCGCCATCGCCGCCATCGCCGAGACCGCGACCTTGCGCAACCGCACCACCATCGCCGAGGCCCTGGCCAACGAGCCAGACCCCGCCGTCCAAGCCGCAGGCACCGCCGCCTTAGAGCGCATCGACGGCGTGCTCGCCCTCGGGCGCACCCTCTCGACCCTCTACAGCGGCGCCTCCTATGCCAGCGTGCTGTTTCTCGCGGCCTTGGGGCTTGCCATCATCTTCGGCCTCATGGGCGTGATCAATCTGGCCCAGGGCGAGTTGATCATGGTGGGCGCCTATGCGACCTGGTTTACCCAGGAACTGATCCGCGCGCTCCTGCCCGGCCTGCTCGATTGGTATCTGTTTCTCGCCATCCCGGTCTCCTTTGGCGCGGCGGCGCTAGTCGGCGTCGCCATGGAGGTGAGCGTCATCCGCCGCCTCTACGACCGCCCGCTGATGACGCTGCTCGCGACCTGGGCCATCAGCCTGCTGCTGGTCAATGCGGTGCGGGTCGGCATCGGGCCGCAAAACCTGGAGTTTCACCAGCCGGGGTATGTCTCGGGCGGCTTTCCGGTGGTGGGGGACTTTATCATGACCTCCAACCGGCTCTTTGCCATCATCGTAGCCATAGTGGCCTTTGTGGCGGTGGTGGCACTCCTGCGCGGCTCGACCTTCGGGATGAACGTGCGCGCCGTCACCCAAAACCGCGCCATGGCAGGCGCCGCGGGGATCGACACCCGGCGCACCGACCGGCTGGCCTTCGGGCTTGGCTCGGGGCTGGCGGGGTTGGCGGGGCTCGCCCTCTCGCCGCTCTACAACGTCAATCCGACCATGGGCACGGGCTTTATCGTCGACAGCTTCATGGTGGTGGTGCTGGGCGGGGTGGGCAGCCTCGCAGGCGCCGTGATCGCATCCCTCGGCATCGGCCAGATCAACGTGGCCATCGAGCCGGTCTATGGCGCGGTCGCGGCCAAAGTGCTGGTGCTGGTGCTGGTCATCCTCTTCATCCAGTGGCGCCCCGAGGGCCTCTTTGCTCCGAAAGGACGGCGCTGATGGCCAAAGCAGACGCAACCGGCCGGGTCGAGCGCCCTGCCCTCTTCCGCTCGGTCGCAGCCCTCATGGCGGCCGTGGCCGTGGCGCTGCCCATCCTCGGCGGGCCGCTTGCCGAGACAGAGGCCGGCATCTCCCCCTATCTGGCCAATATCGTCGGCCAGATCGCGACCTTTGCGCTGCTCGCCATCGCGCTCGATCTGATCTGGGGCTATGCGGGGATCCTCTCGCTAGGGCACGGGCTGTTCTTTGCCCTCGGCGGCTATCTCATCGCCATGCACATGCTCCAGGCAGGGCTCGTCTTCAACGGCGTGACGCCCGACATCATGACCTTCATGGGCTGGACCGAGATGCCCGCGCATTGGGCGGGGCTGCAGTTCTTTCCTTATGCCTTTATCCTGATCCTGTTTTTGCCGGGGCTTTTGGCCTTTCTCTACGGCTATATGTCGTTTAGCTCGCGCGTCTCGGGGGTGTATTTCGCCATCATCACCCAGGCGCTGACCTATGTCGCCATGCTGCTGATGTTTCGCAACGACACCGGCTTTGGCGGCAACAACGGCATGACCGGCTTCACCACCCTGCTGGGCTTCGACATCGGCCAGGATGCAACCATCGTCGCCCTCGCCACCCTCTCGGTGATCGTGACGCTTCTGGCCTATCTCGCCTGCGGGAGGCTGATGGCCTCACCGTTCGGGCGCCTGCTAATCGCCGTGCGCGACGACGAGGACCGGCTGCGTTTTCTCGGCTATGACACGCTCTGGCCCAAGCTCGCGGTCTGGTGTCTCTCGGCGGTGCTGGCGGCGCTGGCGGGGGCGCTTTATGTGCCCCAGGTCGGCATCATCAATCCCAAGCTGCTCTCGCCCGAGCTCTCCATCGAGATCGCCATCTGGGTGGCGCTCGGCGGGCGAGGCGCGCTGGCGGGCGCCGTGATCGGGG
>JBCDHK010000483.1:0-2450 GCA_038750185.1 Pseudomonadota bacterium | reverse complement strand
TCGATCACGAAGATCGTGGGCAGATGCCAGAGGGCGGCCATGTTGAAGGTCTCGTAGACCTGGCCCTGGTTGGCGGAGCCGTCGCCGAAATACGTCATCGAGACGTTGCCGTTGCCGGTGTACTGGTTTGCGAGTGCCAGACCCGCGCCGAGCGGCACCTGAGCGCCGACGATGCCATGGCCCCCATAGAACTCCTTTTCCTTGGAGAACATGTGCATCGAGCCGCCCTTGCCCCTGGAGTAGCCGCCCTCGCGCCCCGTCAGTTCGGCCATCACGCCCTTAGGGTCCATGCCCGCGGCGAGCATATGGCCGTGATCGCGATAGGAGGTGATGACCTGATCGCCCTCGATGCACTGGCTCTGCAGGCCGACCACGACGGCTTCCTGGCCGATGTAGAGGTGGCAGAACCCACCGATGAGACCCATGCCGTAGAGCTGGCCGGCTTTCTCCTCAAAGCGTCGGATCAGCAGCATGTCCTCGTAGTATTTGCGCATCTCCTCGGGCGAGGGCGAGTTCTTGGCCGGCTTTTTCGCCCGGGTCGTTGCGCCTGATTTCGAGGCGCCGGCGCGAGTGGCCGCCGGTTTTGTGCCGTTGGCGCTGCTGCTCTTGCGGGCGGTTGCCATGGGGATCCTCCAGATCGACACGGGCCGCCTTCTGCGGCGCTCTTCTAAGTTCATGCAGCGGGGAAAGCGGCGCCGCCGCAGCGCAATTGGCCGACAGTGATCCGGCCCGCTTTGATCGCAACATTACGACCGCGACAGCCCACCGCAAGTGCGTTGGACCCCTACCTTTTGGTACGTCGGCAAGACCGTCAGGGGCGGAGAAGCAGGTCTTCGGTTCGCGCGAGCCCAAGCACGATGCGAGCCCGTTCGTCCAGGAGATCAGGGTCGATTACCGGCCCCTTGAGGCGCTCCACGCGGTTGCGGATCACGGCGTCCTCGGACAGCACCTCGGCGTGCTCGACCTGCAAGCGCGCCTTCAGGGCCTCGGCCTCACGCAGGGCGCGCCAGCCGGTCTCGCCCGCGATTGCACTGTGCAAGAAAACGAGAGCGATCGCACCCATCAGCACGTAGCATCCAGGAGCCAGGATCTGGCGCCATCTCATCCTGCTCACGCTCAACCTCCGCTTTGACCGGTTTCTCCGGTTCTGCGTCGGCAAGAAGATGCGCCAATCATCGGTAAAGACGAATTGACGTTCTTCCTTCCGCGCTTGCGTATCAGCCTTTTCCCTTGCGCCGCGGCCCCTTGGCCACAGGCCGTCGGGGTTTTGGGCTTTTGCCGGCTTGCGGCGCGGTCGGTGCCGTGCCCTCAGCCTCTTTCTGAAGCTTCAGCATGGCCCAGGCGGTTGAGCAGGCAACCGACACCTGACCGGCGCCCAAGGCCACGACCAGCGGCAACCAGCCGGCAGCCTCGGGCCCCGCCGCTGTGACGCGCCAAAGCGCGATGGCCCAGTAGATGGCGATACCGAGCCCCGCGACGACCAGCGTGGAGACCGTCGTGAGCGAGAGCCGCGACGCCGTCCAGCCGGCCAAGAGCGGCACGCCGAGCATCATGGCACCCAGGATGACCAGCTGCAGCGGCCCGATATCGCCCCCGAGATCAATGAGCCGCTCTCCCGCGATCAGCGCCGCCGGCACGAGCCAGACATGCGCCAGCGCGCCCACGGGGGGCAGGGCAAAGCGTGGCGTCGCGTCCAACCCTCAGCCCTCGCCCCGGGGCACGACGCTTTGGCCGGCGTAGTGTGCACTCTCGCCCAGGGCCTCTTCGATGCGCAGCAGCTGGTTGTATTTGGCGAGCCTATCGGAGCGGGCGAGTGAGCCGGTCTTGATCTGCCCGCAATTGGTCGCCACCGCGAGATCGGCGATCGTGACGTCTTCGGTCTCGCCCGAGCGGTGGGACATCACCGCGGTGTAGTGCGCCTTATGCGCCATCGACACCGCATCCAGCGTCTCGGAGAGCGAGCCGATCTGGTTGACCTTCACCAGGATCGAGTTGGCGATGGCATTGTCGATGCCCTGGCTCAGCCGCTCGACATTGGTCACGAACAGGTCGTCGCCGACGAGCTGGCAGCGCTTGCCCACCAGTTCGGTCAGGGCCGACCAACCGTCCCAGTCATCCTCGGCCATGCCATCCTCGATCGAGATGATCGGATAGTCCGCCACCAGCCCCTGCAGATAGCCGGCCATCTCGCCGTAGTCGTAGTCCACACTTTCGCCGGTCATCTTATATGTCTTGCTCTCGGCGTCGTAGAACTCGGTCGCCGCGCAATCGAGGGCGAGATGCACATCCTCGCCCGGCCGGTAGCCCGCCTTCTCGATGGCGCCCATGATGAAATCCAGCGCGGCCCGAGCCGAGGCGATGTTGGGCGCAAAGCCGCCCTCGTCGCCCACATTGGTGTTGAGGCCCGCGCCCTTCAGCTCCTTCTTCAGGGTCTGGAAGATCTCCGCCCC
>JBCDHK010000482.1:0-2454 GCA_038750185.1 Pseudomonadota bacterium | reverse complement strand
TGGGAAACGTCTCGACCAGGAGGCGCCCCGGTGTGGGCAGGCGCGAGCGCAGGCGTTGCAGGGCGAGCCAGGCGCGCACCGGGGCGGGCAGGCGCGCCCACTGGGCGGGGTCGCTGATGAGGGCCACCACACGCTCTGAGAGGCTGAGCGAGGTCGCCAGTTTGGCGCCGACGAAATTGGCCACGCGCGGCTCGCGCCCCGGTGCGGGGCTGACCTGGACACTGAGTTCCTTGATGCTATCGAAGCGCACCACCTGGCCGCCGATGAGAAAGCAGTCCCCCGAGACCAGGGAGGCCGCAAAGCTCTCCTCCACCTCGCCGAGCCGCGCGCCCGCGCCCACACGCCGGCCCATCTGCACCGAGAGGCGCTCGGGGGCGACGATGGTGCCCACGTTCATGCGCAGGCGCTGGGCAGCGCGGGGGTCGCGCAGGCGCCAGCGCCCGTCAGGGCCTTGCATCAGGCGGCGGTATTGGTCGTAGGCGCGCAGCGCATAGCCGCCGGTGGCGCAGTAGTCGAGGCAGCGGGCGAACTCGGCACGGGTAAGGGTGGCATAGGGGCCGGTGCGGGTGATCTCGGCGTAGAGGGCGTCGGGCTCAAAAGGCCCGGCGCAGGCTGTGAGCATCAGGTGCTGGCAGAGCACATCGAACCCGCCCGGTGCCAGCACCTCGCCATCCAGGCGGCCCTCGGTGACGGCGTCGAGGGCTGCGACGCACTCCAGCACTTCGAAACGGTTGGCGGGCACCAGGATGGCTTTCGAGGGCGCATCGTAGCGGTGATTGGCCCGTCCGATGCGCTGGACCAAGCGCTTAACGCCCTTCGGCGCGCCGACTTGGATCACCAGATCCACATCCCCCCAATCGAGCCCCAGGTCGAGGGAGGCGGTGGCCACGACCGCGCGCAGGCTGCCGTCTGCCATGGCCGCTTCAGTGCGGGTACGTGCCTCGCGCGCCAGCGAGCCGTGGTGGAGGCCGATGGGCAGGGCCTCGGTGTTCTCGGCCCAGAGCGCCTGGAAGAACAGCTCGGCCTGGGCGCGGGTGTTGACGAAGACGATGGTGGTGCGGTGGGCGCGGATCAGCTCCATCACCTGGGGCGCCGCATAGCGCCCGCCCGCACCGGCCCAAGGCGGCTCGCCCGCGCCCTCGATCATCCTGATGTCGGGCGGGGGGCCAGGGTCGGCCTCGACGATCTCGGTCTCGGGCGCGAGCCAGCGGGCGATCTCGGCGGGCGCCTCCACCGTGGCCGAGAGCGCGAGGCGGCGGTGCCCTGGCGCGACGGTGGCGAGGCGCGCCAGGCCCAGCGCCAGTTGGTCGCCGCGTTTGGAGCCAGCGAGGGCATGGACTTCGTCGATCACTACGCGCTTGAGGGGGGCAAACAGCCGCTCGGCCTCGGCCCAGGAGAGCATCAGGGCCAGGCTCTCGGGCGTGGTCAGCAGAATATCGGGCGGGTCGGCGCGCTGGCGTTTGCGTTTGTGCTGGGAGGTGTCGCCGGTGCGGTCTTCGATGCGCAGGCCCAGGCCCATCTCGGCCACAGGGCGCTCCAGGTTGCGCCGGATGTCCACCGCCAGCGCTTTGAGCGGCGAGACGTAGAGGGTGTGGAGCCCCTGCCCAGCACGCCCCCCCGCCAGATCGAGAAGCGAGGGCAGGAACCCGGCCAGCGTCTTACCAGCCCCCGTCGGCGCGATCAGCAGCGACGCCTCAGCTTCTGAGCGCAGCAAGGCGCGTTGGTGGGGGTGGGGCGTCCAGCCCCTGGCAGCGAACCAGCCCGCGAAGGGCTCTGGCAGATCGGCATTCGTCATGGTCCGAGAGGTAAGCGGGCCGCGGGCGCTGGCACCCCTGCGACAAAAATTAACGCACGCGCCCTGAACCTTCTGCGTCGCCGCCCCGACTAATCCCCCGAATGCGCGATAAAGCGCGTCCGGCAGATTGAGGAAAAGCGACCATGGCTGACATCCCCGGTACCAACGGCAACGACAACCTCTCCGGCGGCAACGATGCCGACCTGATCCAGGGTTTCGGCGGCAACGACACCCTCGACGGCAACGGCGGCCGCGACACGATCGACGGCGGTGCTGGCAACGACACGATCTTCGGTGACGGCGGCAACGACGTGCTTGTCGGCGGTGCTGGCAACGACAGCATCCGCGGCGGCGACAACAACGACATCCTGGAGGGCGGCCTCGGGGCCGACACGCTGCGCGGCGACCGCGGGCGCGACACCGCCACCTACGCCAATTCGGCTGCGGGCGTCACGGTGTTCCTCAACAACTTCAACCGCGTCGGCATTGGGGGCGATGCGGCAGGCGACCGTCTGGACGGCATCGACGGGCTGTTCGGCTCGGCCTTCAACGACCGCTTTGTCATCCGCGATGACAGTGATCGCGCCTTCAACGGCGGCAACGGCACCGACGCCATCGTCATCGAGCAGTTCATCAATTTCCGCGACGACGCGCTGCGC
>JBCDHK010000481.1:0-2456 GCA_038750185.1 Pseudomonadota bacterium | reverse complement strand
TGATCGCGCCGGTGCCAGGGCAGTTGCGCGTTTTTGAACACACCCTGCGCGCGCTCGGCAGCCGTGATGTTGCGCACTTGCGAGGTGCCGGTCTTGCCCGCCAAACGATTACCCTCATCGGCGATGCGCGAGCGGTTGGCGGTGCCGCGCTTGGTGTTGACCACCGCGTCCATGCCAGCACGCACATAATCGAGGTGGCGCTCGTCAATGCCAAGCGGCGGCGCCTCAGCGACGGGCACCGGCTGGCCGTTTTCCGCACGCAGGATGCGGGCCTCGATGGCGCGCCCGGTGGCCAGGCGTGCCGTCATCACCGCCAGTTGGATCGGGGTCGCCAGCACAAAACCCTGGCCGATGCCGGAGTTGAGCGTATCACCGATCAGCCAGGCTTCCTCGCGGTTGCGCTGTTTCCAGGCTTTGTCGGGGATCAGGCCGCCTTTCAGCTCGGGCATGGGCATATCGGGGCGCGTGCCAAAGCCGAGCCGATGCGCCATGGCGGCGATGCGCTCGATGCCGGTGCGCTTGGCGATCTCGTAGTAGTAGACGTCGCAGGATTGTTCCAGCGAGGCCTTGAGGTCCACATGGCCATGCCCGCCGCGCCGCCAACAGTGGAAGGTGCGCCGGCCTAACTCGTAGCCGCCGTTGCAGAATATCCGCTCCTCGGGGGTGACGACGCCCGCCTCCAGCGCGGCCAACGCCACCACCATCTTAAAGGTCGAGCCGGGCGGGTACATGCCGTTGGCCCATTTGTTGTGCAGCGGGCGGTGATCGTTTTTCAGCGCGTCGTAGTCCTTGCGCGAGATGCCGCGCACGAAGAGGTTGGGCTCAAAAGAGGGCGTCGAGACCGCCGCCAGCACGTCGCCGCTTTGCACATCCATCAGCACCGCCGCCGCTGACTGATCGCCGAGGCGCTGGTGGGCAAATTCCTGGAGCCCGAGATCGAGGGTGAGGTGCAACTCATCGCCGCGCGCGCCCTCGGCGCGGTCCAACTCGCGGATCACACGCCCGACCGCATTGACCTCGATGCGCCGGGTGCCGGCCTGGCCGCGGAGCTTCTGCTCAGCGCCGTGCTCCAGGCCGCGCTTGCCGATCTGGAACTCGGGGATCTTCAGGATCGGATCGCCCCCAGAGGCACCGTCGGCGGCATCATCCAGATCGCGCTGGGTGACGCGCCCGACATAGCCGACCACATGCGCCGTCTCTAAGCCGTTGGGATAGTAGCGCGAGAGCCCCACCTCGGGCTGGATGCCGGGCAGGGCGGGGGCGTTGACGTTGATGCGGGCGAAATCGTCCCAGCTCAGGTGCTCGGCCACGACCACGGGCACAAAGGCGGTCTTCTGGCGCATCTCATCGAGCACGCGGGTGCGCTGGCGGGGTGTGATCTCGATCACCCGGGCGAGACGGTCGAGGACTTCCTCTGGATCGCCCGCTTGCTCACGGATCATGACCACGCGAAAATTCTGCTTGTTGGTGGCGAGTGCGCGCCCGGCGCGATCCAGGATCTGGGCGCGCGCGGGCGCGATCAGGCGCATGTTGATGCGGTTTTCCTCGGCCAGCAGACGGTAGTGCTCGGCCTCTTCGATCTGCAACTGATGTAGCCGCGCGCCGAGCACCCCGGCCACGCCCAGCTTGACACCCAGCACCAGGGCCGCGCGGCGGGTTATCCCTGAGCCGGTGTGCTGGGGCTCGGAGGCAATGGCGCTTGGGCGGCGTCGCATGGTGTCTCCTTCTCTCAGAGCGTCTCGCTGGTGGGACGGCGCAGCCGCAAGCCCCAGCGGCAGATGAGCGCGATCAACGGATAGGCCAGCACCGTCGCGCCGTACTGGCGCAAAAGCAAGGACAGGTAGGGCGGCTGGGCGAGACCGATCAGCACGCCAAGCCATTGCAGCGCCAGCATGGCCGCCGCCGCCAGCGCAAACCAGAGCCATTCGAGCAGAAACGCCGACCACCCAGAGGCCCGCCCCGCGCGCAGGCGCATAGCTTCGGCCAACAGCACCAGCGTGAGCGCACCAAGCCCGATGGGCAGATCGGTGAGCAGATCGCGCACAAGGCCAAGGGCAAAAACCAGCACCAACGCCGCCGCTTCGGGCGCGCGCACCGCCCAGCAAGCGACAAGACAGGCCAGCAGATCGGGCGAGGGCAGCGCGCGTGGCTCCAAGCCGAGCGGCGCGGCCTCGACGGCGATGGCGATGAGGCCCGTCAAGGCCAGCAAAAGCGCGCGCACGGCGATGGCAAGGCCGGAGGGCTTGGCGCTCAAGGGGCTGGGTCCGTCGGCGCGGTCATTGCACGGGCGGCTCGCTGGCCAAGGTCGCGGGGGAGGCACCTTCTGGCAGGATCAGACCGCCGGGACGGTCGATGGCGGTGTCGGGGCGATAGCGCAGCAGGCGGACGAATTCGAGGCGGGCGTAATCCGAGAGGAGGGCGACGCGAAACTCCTTGGCTTCGGTCTCGATCACGCG
>JBCDHK010000480.1:0-2463 GCA_038750185.1 Pseudomonadota bacterium | reverse complement strand
GGCACGCCGATTGTGGGTGACGGCAAATACGGCGGTCGCTCGGCCGAGAACAAGGGCGATGGTTGGGGGTCGAGCCTGGGCGGGGCGGTCAGCAGAAAATTGCATTTGCATGCAGCGCGCTTGGCCTTCCCTCATCCGATGACCGGCCAACGCCTGAGTTTCGACGCCCCTCTACCCGAGCACATGCGGCGCAGCTTCGATTTGCTCGGCTGGCAGGAAGCGGCGGTTGAGGCGCCGTTGTTTCCAGCCTGATATTGTGCCCCCACCCCAACCCCCTGAGTATGCTTTGGAGCAGGGGTTGGGCGGTCGCTTCAGGCTGATATCAGACCCCCATGCAGAGGTACTTGATCTCCAGGAAATCCTCGACGCCGTGGCGTGAGCCCTCGCGCCCGAGGCCGGAGTGCTTAATGCCGCCAAAGGGGGCGACCTCGGTCGAGATGATGCCCGTGTTGATGCCGACGATGCCGTACTCCAACGCTTCGGCCACGCGCCAGACCCGGCCCAGATCGCGGGCGTAGAAGTAGCCGGCCAGGCCAAACTCGGTGGCGTTGGCCATGGCGATCACCTCGGCCTCGTCCTCAAAGGCAAAGAGCGGCGCCATAGGGCCAAAGGTCTCCTCGCGCGCCACCAGCATTGCTTGGGTGACGCCGGTCAGGATGGTGGGCTGGAAAAAGGTGCCGCCCTTTTCGTGGCGCGCGCCGCCGGTCATCACCGAGGCGCCCTTGGCGGTGGCGTCCGACAGGTGCTCCTCGACCTTGGCCAGGCCCTGCGCATCGATCAGCGGGCCGGTGGTGATGCCGTCCTCGAAGCCATCGCCCACCTTGAGCTTGGCCACCGCCGCCGAGAGCTTCTCGGCAAAGGCATCATACACCCCGCGCTGGACATAAAGCCGGTTGGCGCAAACGCAGGTCTGGCCCGCATTGCGAAACTTGCACAGCATGGCGCCCTCGACCGCGGCATCGAGATCGGCGTCGTCGAACACGATGAAGGGGGCATTGCCGCCCAGCTCCAGGCTGAGCTTTTTGATCTGATCGGCGGACTGGCGCATCAGGATACGTCCGACCTCGGTCGAGCCGGTGAAGGTGATTTTTCGGACCGTGTCGTTGGTGCAAAGCTCCTGGCCCACCGCCTGGCCCTCGCGCGCGGTGATGACGTTGAGCACGCCGGGCGGCATGCCCGCCTTCTCGGCCAAAACAGCGAGTGCTGTGGCCGAAAGGGGCGTCTGCTCGGCCGGCTTGATCACCACCGCACAGCCGACAGCCAACGCAGGCGCCACCTTGCGCGTGATCATGGCCGAGGGAAAATTCCACGGCGTGATCGCGCCGACTACGCCGATAGGCTGTTTGATCACCACCAGACGCTTGTCGGCCTGATGGCCCGGGATGGTCTCGCCATAGATGCGCTTGGCCTCTTCGGCAAACCACTCGATGAAGGAGGCGCCATAGGCGATCTCGCCGCGCGCCTCGGCCAGGGGTTTGCCCATCTCGGCGGTAATCAGGCGGGCCAAGTCTTCCTGGTGGGCCATGACCAGATCATACCAGCGGCGCAGCACGGCGGTGCGCTCCTTGGCGGTGCGCGCGGCCCAGGCCTTTTGCGCCTTGGCGGCGGCCGAGATCGCGGCAACGGTCTCAGGCCGACCCAGATCGGCGACCTCGGCCAGCGTCTCACCCGTGGCGGGATTGACGACGGGGAAGGTCTTGTCGGCCTCGACCCAGACGCCGTCGATATAGCTGCGGGGTTCGAGCAGGGTGCGCTCGCTGAGATCGAACATGGGCGTCTCCTCCAGTTGGCTTTGGTTGTGACAAGAGGGCGCGGCGGGGCTGGCGTCAAGCCCTGGTGGGGTGCGCTTGTCGCTTGGCAGCTGCGCCTGCGCTACGCCTATGCCGCAGCGCGACGTTGGCGCGGGTCGCTTATGATCGGCCATTATTGCTGCTCAGAACATCAATTTGGGAAGATCGCCATGCGCCTGCTCTGCCTTCTTGTTGTTTGCGCTGTCCTGCCCCTTCTTGCTGGATGCGCCAGCGTGCTCACCACGCCTGCCGGTACCGATCAAGTGAACGGATCCTACCGGCTTGGCGGCTTTCGCTGGAGTTCCGGCTCGACCGTCTATCTGCTCGCCGGCCTCAAGCAGTTCGACAATAGAGTGGCGGTCTGCGGTGCTTGGGCCGCCGATGGCGGTACCGCTGGGAGCAGCCAGTTCAATAGCCAAGCGGTGCAGATGATCAGCGTCACGGTGGATGGTGAGACGGTGGCTGCGGGGTTTGGCTTTGCTAGGCGGTTTGATTGGCAGGGGATCGAGGGGCTCGCCCGTCAAGGCACCGATTGCGTGCTGAGCGATTTGGCCTGGCAGAGCAGCTATGCGGCTCAGAAGCCGGAATTCGTCATCCCACGGCTGCGTTTTATCGACTGAGGCCAGTGGCCTCGCGCAGAAGCGCTGGTGCCTGTTGTACGCGCTCTAGCCGC
>JBCDHK010000479.1:0-2475 GCA_038750185.1 Pseudomonadota bacterium | reverse complement strand
GTCGGCACATCGAGCACGCGGTAATCGGGGCTGGCGGTGCGCCCCTCCAGCGCTAGCGAACAGGGCGGGGGCACGATGTGATCATGGCGGGCGACGATGTTGAGGATCGCACAGCGCACGGATTTCAGATCGACAGGCACGCCGTCGAGGGCGAGGCGCCCTTGGATCAGCGCGTTGCGCGCATAACAATCGATCAGCCATTCGCGCGCTGCCGCACCGGGGTGATCGGGGCGGTCGGCCAGCCATTTTTCCATGCGCAGGTAGGTGGCAAGCGCCGCCGGATCATCGACCAGATCCAAGGGCGCGCCGGCGTGGCGCACGATGCCTTGGGCGGGCAGGAGCTGTTCGAACACGCTGCCGGTCAGCGTGCCGGGCAGATTGGCGCGCTCAGCAATGACGTCTTCGATCAGGTCTTCGCCCAGGCTGCGTGCCCAGTGGTTGAGCAGACCGTGGCCGGCTTCAGGGTCCTGGCGGTCGGCGTGAAAGTCGATGGGCGTGACGGCCAGCGCCAGCCCCGCGACCGCCTCCGGATAGCGCGCGGCGTGAAGGAGGGCAAAGACCCCGCCCTGGCAGATGCCAAGCAACGCCGCGCGGGCCTGGCCGGTTTCGGCGCGGAGGATCTCCAGCGCGTCGCCCAGCCAATAGTCGGCATAATCGGTCAGATCGAGATGGCGGTCGGCGCGGCTTGGCGAGCCCCAGTCGAGCACCCAAACATCCACGCCCGCGCCCAAGAGGCGATGGACCAGCGAGCGCCCGGGCTCCAGATCGACGATGCTCTGGCGCCCAAACAGCCCATGCACGATCAGAAGCGGCGGCACGGGCGCGGGCGCGCGGGTGGCGCGGTAGCGGTGGAGCGAGGTCTTGGCGTCGCGCCAGATCTCGTCCTTGGGCGTGGTGGCGATCTCGATGCCCTCGGCGCTGGCCCGCCCCATGGCCTCGGCCAGACGCAAGCCCCGCCGCGCCAGATCGAGCCAATCCGGCTGGGGCATCTGCCCGCGCGTGCCCCCGCTCTCTTCTGCGCCACTCATGGGCTGGGGTCTACGGCCTCCTTGTCCGCATTGCCAGCGCGGGTGCGAAGGCGGCGGGCGGCGGCACGTTCGCTGCGGCGGGCGCGGGTCAGGCTGGCCAGGGTGGCGTGGATGTCGTCGAGTTCGGCGCGCGTGGGCAGGCCAAGCTCGATGGCGACGCGCTCGACCTGCTCGCGCAGACGGGTGCGCAGCGCCGTCTCGGTGCGCAAGAGATCGCGGCTGGCGGCGAGAAACACCGGGCTGCGGTAGGTCTCGGCCAGCGCTTCGCCCGCGACCTGGCGCCAGAGGGCGAGCATGTGCTGCCAGCCTGGAGGGGCCTGATCGGCTGCACGCGCCTGCGCGTCCTCGGTGGTGAAGCGTTCGAGAAAGCGGCGAAAGGCAGCAAGCCACGCCGCACCCAGCACGGCCTTGAGCTGCTCCGTCGCCGCCAGATAGGCCAGCCACTCCGCCCCGCCTTGGACGGCACGGGCATACTCGCCCATGGCCCCAGAGAGCGTCGGGCCTTCGAGCCAGCGCAACAGATCGGCCATGCCCCCCGCCCCCTCAGGGCGCAGCCAACCGGCGGGATCGAACGGGCTGGCGCTCTCACTCTGGCGCGCATGGTGCGCTTCGGCAAAGGCTTGGGCAAAGCGCGCCCATTCGCGGTGGACCGCCTCGGCCTGTTGCCAGAGCGGCCCAGGCCCGGCTGCCACAAGGGCCGCGTTCGCCTCTAGCCAGAGGCGCAGGATGTCGGGACCTGGGCCTGACGCTCCGGTCATCGTCACTCCCCACTGGCCGGACCGGACGCGCTCTCCTGGCGCCGGTGCAACCGCCTCCCGCGTTGCGCTGCACAAACAGTCTCAAGAGGCTCTGGTACACCCGTTGACAGGCCCCAGCCAAGAGGGCGTGCTCAGGCGCTGTCGCGAAACGCGGTGCGCGCCGCCTGGGCGAGGGCCTTGATATCGGACCAGCGCACGGCAAGCCCCGCCGTCTCGCCGCCCCCGGGCAGGGCCGCGCTGACAAAGCCCGCCTCCTCGGTGCCGCCAAGCCGGGCATAAAGGGCGCGCGCGCGCAAATTGCCAGGCAACACGGTGAGCACCGCCCGTTCGCGCCCAAGTGCCGCCTGGCGTACCGCCGCCACCCCGATCAGCGCCGTGCCCAGGCCCTTGCCGCGCGCCTCAGGCAGCACCGAGATCGCCGAGAGCCGCTCGCACGCCGGGTCGTCGGCCTCCTGTTGGGCCGTCAGCACCCCGAGCGCGCGTCCCTGCCGAACAGCAAGCAACACCAACGCCGCACTGTTTGGCGCCAGCATAGCCGCCGTGAGGGCAGCCACATCATCGCCCATGCGCCCCTGGAGGTAGTCGGTGTCGATCATGCCGAGATAGCTCTCGCGCCAGACCGTGCTCAGGATCGCCGTCACAGCCGCCGCATCCTCAGGACCGGCGGCGCGAATGTCGGGAAAGGCCAT
>JBCDHK010000478.1:0-2479 GCA_038750185.1 Pseudomonadota bacterium | reverse complement strand
CTGGCGTTCACCGAGTTTCGCATGAAGATGCCGCCCAAGGGGCAGCTCTTTTGCGTCTGTCTCGATGCGGTGCTTTGGTCGGGGTTTTGCTGGATCGTCATCGTCACCAGCGCGCGCCTGACCGCCAACTCCGCAGCCAACTTCCAGATCCTGCTCGGCACCGACGACGTGTTGCAGTGGTGGTTTCTGGTCTTCGTGCCCATCGCCTTCGTGCTAATGGCGGCACGCGTGCTTGAAAACCTGTTCGAGGACATCGCGCGCTACCGCGCCGGCGAGCCCATCGTGCGCCAGTCCGTCATCGGCGGCGACTGAGGAGAGAGTTATGGCGGATTCCGACTGGATTACCTTGATTTCGCTGAGCGTGACCGTGCTGTTCATGCTCGGCGTGCCGGTGCTGCTGGTGATTGCCTATTGGGTGATCGGATGCAGCTTTGTCATCGACCTGACCCTCGACAACATGGGCGCGGCCCTCTCGGACGTGTTCACCGACGGCTTTGCGCTCTTGGCCATGCCGCTCTTTATCCTCACGGGCGATCTGATCAACAAATCGGGCATCGCCAGGCGATTATCCGATTTCGCCTATTCGTGTCTGGGCTGGGTGCGCGGCGGTCTCGCCATGGCCAGTCTCGGCGCCTGCGGGCTGTTCGCAGCGATCTCGGGCTCCAACTCGGCCACCACGGCCACCATCGGCTCCATGCTGCACCCCGAGATGGTCAAGGGCGGCTATGACGAGCGCTTCTCGGCCGCCACTGCCGCGGCAGGGGGCACGGTGGGCATCATCATCCCGCCCTCGATCATCTTCATCGTCTACGGCTTTTTGATGAACCTGCCGATCTCGGACCTGTTCGTCGCCGGCATCATCCCGGGCGCCTTGATGGTGTTTGCCATGCAGTTCTGCTGCTGGGTGATCTGCCGCGCCAACGGCTGGGGCTATCTGCTCCAACTGAAGGCCGCACGTGTGGCCAAGACCGCACTCGGCGCCTGGCTCGGCTTCTTTGCCATCGGGCTGGTGCTCTGGGGCATCTACACCGGCAAGTTCTCGCCCACCGAGGCTGCTGGCGTCACGGTCGGCTTTTGTCTGATCGTCGGGCTGATCTCGCTGCCGATCTTCAAGCTGATGGGCTCGCCCGCCCAAGATCGCCAGACCGACGACAAAGCCTACAGCGAGATGCTGGTGGTTGAGGGCTTCAAGCTCACCGAAGTGCCCTCCGTCACCATGCGCTCGGCCCAGATCACCGGCATCCTGGCCCCCCTGATCGCGATCTCGGTGGTGATGCAGCAGATCCTCTCGCTGCTCGGCGCCCAGGCGGTGATCGGTGATTTCGTCACCAGCATGGGCAGCTACACCGCGGTGTTGCTCACGGCCATGGCCATCGTGTTCATCTCGGGCATGATTCTAGAGAGCCTGCCCGTGACCATCATCCTGGCCCCGATCCTGGCGCCCATCGCCCATTCCGTGGGGGTGGATCCGGTGCATTTCGCGGTGATCTTCCTGGTTGGTGCCTCGATTGGCTTCATTACGCCGCCCTATGGGCTAAACCTCTATGTTGCCAGCGGGGTCACGGGTGTGCCTTATTTCCGGCTGCTGAAGTTTTCGACCGCCTACCTGGTTGCCCTGCTGGCGGTCTGGTTTATCGTCGCCTTCACGCCGGCACTGTCGACGATGTTGCTGCCGGCTCGTTAGAGAGGAGCCTTGCCGTTGGACTTGCCGCCTCGGCAGAAGAACACCGAAACCGTCCCGACCACGCTGCGGCTGCTGGTCATTCTGGAAGAAATCGCCAGGATCGGCGTCCCCGTGACGCCGACCGATCTGATGGCGGTGCTGGATCTGCCCAAGCCGACCATGCACCGCCTGTTCGCCACGCTCGAAGCCGAGGGCTTCTTGATTCGCGAAATCGACGGGCGGTCCTACACCCCGGGGCGGCGTCTGCGCACTCTATCGCTCAACGTACAGACCTCGCTGCGCGTGCGCACGGCGCGCGTGGCAGTGCTGCGTGCGCTCGCCGACGAACTGGGCGAGACCTGCAACATCGCCGTGCCCGACCGCGACGCCATGCTCTATCTCGACCGCGTCGAGACCAAATGGCCGCTGCGCATCCAGTTACCGGTGGGCTCGCAAGTGCCGTTCTACTGCACGGCCAGCGGTAAGATGTATCTCTCGACCCTCAACAAAGCCCATCTGGAGCGCTATCTGGGCGCGCTCTCGCCCGCCCCCCACACCACAGCAACCATCCTCGACCGCGCACGCCTGCAAGAGGAGATCGCCCAAACCCGCACACGCGGCTTTGCCGAGGACGCCGAGGAGTTCATGGACGGCATGATCGCCATCGCCATGCCCATCCTCGACGAGCGCCGGCGCCTGGTCTCGACCGTGTCCTTCCACGCGCCCACGGTGCGCCTGACGCTGGAGGCGGCGCGCGCCCATATCCCGCGGTTGCGCAAAGCGGCGGAGGAGTTGTCGCGTCTGGTCGCCTTGTAG
>JBCDHK010000477.1:0-2486 GCA_038750185.1 Pseudomonadota bacterium | reverse complement strand
GGCTCCAAGCGCATGCAGACCGAGCGAGCGGCGCAACTGCATGACCATGGTGCGGTGCTCGGCCAACAGCTGCTTGAGCGGATTGATCTTGCCCTCGACGGTGACGGGCTCCAGAAACAGCGCCGCCTGCATGCGCGCCACCCCCGCCATGGCCCGCGCCAGCATGGCCGCGGCTTCCAGGTCGTGCCCCTGCCAGTCGGCGGCGGGGCGCTCGGCGATCACTGAGCGGAAGAACGGCAACTCGGTCTCATCGAGGGCGACATGCGCCGGCGGCTCGACGCCCTCCTTGGCGCCAGCGGCGATGCGCAGGGTCTCGGCGGTGCTGTCGATCCGGTTGCGATTGGTCATGGTGCGGACATAGGTGGCGCGCGCGGACTGCCGGGACCGAGGCGACAGGGTGGATCGAGGCGAAAACCCGGGATAGCGAAAAAAGTGAACAGCATGCACCGGTGTGCAATCGGCGCACCCCAATTTGCAAACCACCCCCCCGCGGGGGGCGATGATCAACAGGTGGGAGGCGTGCTGGGAAAGTTGGGATCGGCAGGCCAGCCCACCGCTCCAGCCTGCCGTTTTCTGCCGCGCCTGTCGGTGAGCGCGCTCTCAGGTATGATTAGTCATTTATTGGCCGGGTGCCGCGGGTCAACCGGCCATCCGTCCTCGCCGATGTCGCTGGCGTAGCCGCGGGCCTCCTCGGACTGCTTGTGCCGATCATGACACGCCTTACAGAGCGGCTGCCAGTTGGCGACATCCCAGAAAAGAGCGAGGTCGCCTCGGTGGGGTGCGATGTGGTCGACGACCTCTGATGGGCTCGACTGGCCGCGCTCGGCACAGCGCCGGCAACGCGGATGCTGGAGGCGATAGGCCCGGCTCGCCCGCTTCCAGGCGCGGCTGGCATAGAGGTGCTTATGCGCTGCCATCGCCGGCCCCGGTGCGCACACCGTCGAGCTTGGCCGCGCGTTTACGGCAGGTCGGGCAGAGACGATAGTCCTCCTCAGCGTGGTAGGTTTGGCCGCAGCCGAGGCAATCGCGCAGGATCCGCCCCTCGATCTGGACTACCTTATCGTGACGGATGGTGTGGCTTGGCGCGGTCTCGATCAGCGCCCTCGGCTGTTCGGTCCGACCGCAGAGCCGGAGCGCCACCGTGGTCTCAACACCGCCAATCACGGCGATCACGGCCTCGACAGGCAGTGGCAGGGGCGTGTCCTCTTGGCCGCGGCGTTGCAGCACGGGGGCCGCGCCGCCCTCGGCCAGGCGGCGGGCGATCACGTCGAGGCCCTGGCCGAGGTGGCGGCAGAACGCTTCGACGGCTTCGACCGGCGGCACCTCGGCGGGGTTTGGTCGGCGCCCGCGGGCCTGACGGCGCGCGGCGGCAGCGAGGGTTTCCTGAGCAGCACGCGGATCAGAGGGCAGTTGCAGCGCTTCACCGGCAGCGAGGGCGGCGCGTTCACGCGGTGGTACGGGACGGGGCATGGTTACTCCTACTCGACGCGCACGATACGGATGGTGCCAGGATCGCAGCCGCCGGCCTCCAGCACGCCGTGCAGCCAGGCCAGATCGAGCACGGTGGCGACGCGGCGGGTGGCACGGTACTCGAAGCCCTCGCCCGCACGCGCGCTGGTCAGGTGGATCTGGCCGAGCGCCGAGAGCAAGCCGTAGACCTCGCGGATCTGGCGTAGCTTGGTGGCGGCCAGCGCGTCCTGAGCACGCTTGCTCGTGTCCGCGGCGAGGTGGCCGGTGTGATAGACCCAGGTGCGCCCCGCTGGGGTGGCGAGCACGGTGAGGGCCAGCTCATAGGCTGTCAGTTGGGCGGCGGTGCTGGGCGCAGCGCGCTCGGGACGGTCGGCCTTGGAGGCAACCATGGGCAATCCCTGGATTGTGAAAGATCTTGACCACAAATGGTTGCTGTTCATGCAAAGTCCGTATCTTCCGGCAATGTTCTGAGGTGGTAATCAGCAAAAACAACAGTTTTATCCAGAGAGCGCGGGATTAGTGTTGCACGGTGTCGGAAGCTGACGCTCTTAATCCTCTGAGCGCGGCACCCAACACCTGCTGTGCCTGTTCATCGGTGGCACCCAAACTGATCAGGACGTCCGCAGATAGTATGGCGATCCCTCCCGCAGCCTCGGCGGGATCGTCAGGCAGATAATGCCACATCTGCTCCCTGAGCCGGATGATCCAGTCGTCATCCATGCCTGGCACCCCCACGCGTAGTATCGCTGCATCCTGGTTCGCCTCGACCCTCCTCCCGCTGTACGGCGCTGAGAAAGCTACGCGCAATCGCGTCCTCGGGATGCGCGGCAAGCTCCGCGCGCAGGATTTTTATCATTTGCGCGCGGGAGGGTACGTTGCGGCTCGGATCGGGTGGGCCAAAGGGGCGCTCCTCATCCGCGCGCCGCTGCTCAGGGGTGCGGGCGCGCTCGCGTGCATCGGCTGCCATGCGCATGGCGGCGCCGCGCACCTCGCTTGCCGTTGGCCAGTGACCGGGG
>JBCDHK010000476.1:0-2492 GCA_038750185.1 Pseudomonadota bacterium | reverse complement strand
TGCCCCAGCATGTCCTGCGCTTTTGGGAGTCGCGCTTTTCACAGGTGCGCCCCATGAAGCGCGGCGGCGGGCGCAGGCTGTATCGCCCCGACCACATCGCGCTGCTGCGTGGCATCCGGGCACTGCTCTATGACGACGGTCTATCGATCAAGGCGGTGCAGCAGTATTTTCGCGACCACGGCATTAAGATGGTGGTGGCGCGCGGTGCCCGCGACACGACAGCCTATGAGACGGTGCCGCACGCGGTGGCAGGCGATGTCCATGCACGCCTGGCGGCCTTGGCCGAGCGTCTCTCAGCGCATGCCGGGCCCCTTCCCGCCCCCGCGCCCGCGCAAAGCCAAAGCCCCGATGCGGCGGGGGCGCGCTTGGCACGCTCAATTCAGCGGCTGGAGCGCGTGCTTGCCAAGCTGGAGAACGCCTGAGGGCCTCGCTTAACTGCTCGACAAGCTGATCCCGCGCCGCGCCACGATGGTTTGGATGGCATCGGCTAGATCAATGTCCTCGATGTTTTGCGCCCCACGCACGACACGGTGGCCATGGGCGATGCGCAACACCTCGGCATGGGTGCTACCCTCGGGCGGCTCGAACTTGTAGCACGACAGCTCCAACAACTGCCCGCACGGCTCGCGGAAGTAGATCGAGTGCATGAAGCCGCGATCAACCGGCCCCGAGTTGGGGATCTGGCGCTCGTTGAGGCGCGCCACGGCGTGGTTCCAACTGGCTAGGCTCAGCGTGAAGGCGACATGGTGGACCGAGCCGATCTGGTCTTGCACCTCGCCCTGCGTGCGCCGGCCCTCTTCAGTAAACACGGTAATCAGCCGCCCATCGCCTGGATCGAAGTAGAGGTGATTGACGGTCTCGGCATCCAGATTGGGCTGCTCGAAGACAAAGGGCATGCCCAAGACACCCTCCCAGAAGTCGATCGAGGTGCGCCGGTCGGCCCCGTTGAAGGTGATGTGGTGGACGCCTTGGGTCTGGATTTTGGCGAGGGGCGGGGTCGGTTCGGTCATACTGGGCCTACTGGGTGGTGGATGCGGGACGCTGCGCGGTACACTCGCTCTACTCGGCTTCTATTCGGCAGCGAGCTTGGTGGCATCGAGCCACGACCACACGCGCTGCGGGGTCAGCGGCATATCGACATGGCGAATGCCCACCGGCCAGAGCGCATCCAGCGCGGCGTTGGTCACGGCGGCGAGCGCGCCCACGGTGCCGGCCTCGCCGCAGCCCTTCATGCCGATGGCGTTGGCAGTGGAGGGCGTGCCTTCGTGGTAGAAGGGGATCAGCGGCACATCGCTGGCGCGCGGCATGGCGTAATCCATGAACGAGGCCGAGAGCAGTTGTCCCTCGGCGTCGTAGACCACATGCTCGGTGATCGCCTGTCCGATGCCCTGGGCGACACCGCCGTGGACTTGGCCCTCGGCCAGCATGGGGTTCATCAGCACGCCGAAGTCATCGACCACGGTGTACTTGACGCACGCCGTCACGCCGGTCTCGGCATCGATCTCGACCTCGGCGATGTGACAGCCATTGGGGAAGGAACGCCCGGGCACGGTGGTCTTGGTTTGCTGGGTGAGAAACTCGTGGCGCCCGGTGGCGCGCGCGCGCGCAGCGAGGTGCATCAGATCGACGGTGCGGTCGGTACCGGCGATGCGCCAAGCCCCGTCCTGCCATTCGAGATCGCTGGCGGCGGCTTCGAGTTCTTCCTCGGCCAGCGGCTTCATCTTTTCGATCAGATCGTCGGAGGCGCCGTCGATGGCCGTGCCTTGCATGGTCACCGAGCGCGAACCGCCAGTGCCCCCGCCATAGGCAATGCGGGTGCTGTCACCTTGGACGACGCGGATCTTGTCGAAGGGGATGCCAGTGCGCTGGTGCAGGAACTGGCGGTAGACGGTCTCATGGCCCTGGCCGTTGGACTGGGTGCCGACGAAGAGATCGACGCCGCCGTCCTCGGCAAATTCGATGCGCGCGGTCTCGTCTTTGGAGCCGAGGATCGACTCGATGTAATAGCATAGACCGATACCGCGGTATTTGCCCTCCGCCAGGCTCTGGCGCTGGCGGGCTCTAAAGCCAGCATAGTCGGCCTTGTCCAGAGCGGCATCGAGCACGCGGTTGAAATCGCCCACATCATAGGTCTCGCCGGTGATAGTGGCGTAGGGGAATTGGTCGGGCTTGATAAAGTTGATCCGGCGCAAATCGATGGGATCGACGCCCAGCACGCGCGCCGCCTTATCCATCAGCCGCTCAAGCTGGTACTGTGCTTCGGGGCGCCCGGCGCCGCGGTAGGCATCGACTGGGGTGGTGTTGGTGAACACCCCGCGCACGTTGAACCAGGCGTTCTGGATGTCGTAGACCCCGGTCAGCACGCGCGCGGCCAGATCGGAGGCGATATAGACCGCCGCCGCCGAGAGATAGGCGCCCAGATTGGCCGTGGTCTCGATCTTGAGCGCGATCAGACGGTGTTCGGCATCAAAGCCTGCGACAAGGGCCGCATG
>JBCDHK010000475.1:0-2507 GCA_038750185.1 Pseudomonadota bacterium | reverse complement strand
GTTTCGTTTTGTGTTTTAGATTCTGCTATGGCTGAAGACCAGTAAGTCCGCCACCCTATTGATTTTACTTTTGCTTCTTGTTTTCGCGGCCGAGGTCGAGGTCGGTCTCGGCGCCGTCGTCGGTGACGAAGACCTCACCGTGCTCGAAGGGGCTCATGGTGCCGGGATCGACGTTGAGATAGGGGTCGAGCTTGCGCAGGCGCACGGTGTAGCCGCGGGCTTGCAAGAGCGCGCCGAGGGCGGCTGCGGTCAGTCCCTTGCCGAGACTGGAGACCACGCCACCGGTGATAAAGACAAAGTGCGCCATGAATTCCCCGCGGATATTGTGGTGGGCTTTTTAGCGACCACCGCATCTAGCACCACGGGAACTATGGGATAGCGGAAACCCCGGCCCGCGGCAAGGGCGCGGCGGGCGGTAGCAGCGCGTTATGTTGCAGTGCGCAATAATCGCAAAGCACACGCCGCCTCAACAACGCGGTAAAGCAATTTGACCGCTCGTTCCGATACACTAATTGCTAAGGATCAACAGAACGAGGCGACGGGGCGAGACGACCCCGCACCCAGTTGGAGGACATCCCCCGTGATACCCGCCGCATTTGATTACCACCGCCCGGCGTCGCTCGCCGAGGCGGTTTCTCTGCTTGAGACCCACGGCGATGAAGCACGTGTCCTCGCCGGAGGCCACAGCCTGATCCCGATGATGAAGGTGCGCATGGCCGATCTCTCGCACCTCGTCGACATGGCCGATATTGCCGAGTTGAAGGGGATCGAGGTCGGTGCCGACACCCTCCGCATCGGGGCCATGACCACCCAGAACGCCTTGATCGAGAGCGAGGCGCTGGCGGCGGTCTGTCCGCTGATCCGCGAGGCTGCCTTCCAGATTGCCGATCCGCAGGTGCGCTACATGGGCACCATCGGTGGCAATATCGCGGGCGGCGACCCGGCCAACGACATGCCGGGGCTCATGCAGTGTCTCGATGCGCGCTTTGAGTTGTCGGGGCCGTCAGGCACACGGCTCGTGCCCGCGCGTGGCTTTTACGAGAGCGCCTATGTCACCGCCCGCGCCGAGGACGAGATTCTGGTGCGCGTGCATATCCCCGTGCCAGCCAAGGGCCACGGCTACGCTTATGAGAAACAAAAGCGCAAGATCGGTGATTATGCCACCGCCGCTGCCGCTGTGCTGATCGCGCCGGGCTCGGCCTCCATCGCCATGACCAATCTGGCCGACACGCCGATCCACGTCCCCGAGGCTGGCGCGGCGCTGGCAGCGGGCGACACCGCAGGGGCGATCGAGGCGGCGCTGGCGGCCATCGATCCGGTCGAGGACATCCGCGGACCGCGCGCCTTCAAGCTCCACCTCGCCCGCCAGATGCTCGCCCGCGCCATCGCCCGCGCCGAGGCGCGCGCTGAGACCGTGCCGGCCTGAGGGAGAGAGAGACAATGAGCAAGATCCACGTCAAAATGACCGTCAACGGCAAGCCCGTCGAAGGGCTGGCCGAGCCGCGCACCCTGCTCGTGCATTTTCTGCGCGAGGAACTGGGGCTGAAGGGCGCCCACATCGGCTGCTCGTCCTCGCACTGCGGGGCCTGCACCGTCGATCTGGATGGCAAATCGGTCAAGTCCTGCACCATGTTCGTGGGCCAGGCCCAGGGCGCCGAGATTGCGACCGTCGAGGGGATGACCAACCCCGATGGCTCGCTCGGTGTGATCCAGGAGATGTTTCGCGAGCACCACGGCCTGCAATGCGGCTACTGCACGCCGGGCATGATCGTGCGTGCGCACCGCCTGCTCCAGGAAAACCCGCGCCCGAGCGAAGAGGACGTGCGCTTTGGTATGGCGGGCAACCTCTGCCGCTGCACCGGCTATCAGAACATCGTCAAGGCGATCATGGCTGCCTCCGAGGCGCTGGCCGCCCAGAAGGAGGCCGCCGAATGAATGAGATGATCCCCACCCCCGCGCCCGAGCGTGCCGAAAAGCTCAAAGGTCTCGGCTGTGCGCGCAAGCGCGTCGAGGACGTGCGCTTTACCCAAGGCAAGGGAAACTACACCGACGACATCGTACTGCCCGGCATGGTCCACGGTGATTTCGTGCGCTCTCCTTACGCCCATGCCCGCGTGCTCGGCATCGATGCGAGCGCCGCGCTGGCGGTGCCCGGTGTGATCGCGGTCCTCACCGCCAAGGACCTGGAGCCGCTCGGGCTCCATTGGATGCCGACGCTGGCGGGCGACAAGCAGATGGTGCTGGCCGACGGCAAGGTGCTGTTCCAGGGCCAGGAGGTGGCTTTCGTGGTCGCTGAAAACCGCCACGCGCTGGCCGATGCGCTGGAGCTGGTCGAGGTCGACTACGAGGATCTGCCGGTCATCGTCGATCCCTTCGCCGCCGAGGCCGAGGACGCGCCGGTCCTGCGCGAAGATCTGGCCGGCAAGACCGAGGGCGCCCACGGCCCCCGCCGCCACCACAACCACATCTTCACCTGGGAGCAGGGCGACAAGGCGGCGACCGAGGCC
>JBCDHK010000474.1:0-2508 GCA_038750185.1 Pseudomonadota bacterium | reverse complement strand
GCCATGGTGTGGACATAGGGGGCGCCCGCGGACTGCCGGGGCCGGACCTCAAGGACTGGGGCGGCCCGCCCCGGCTGCAGGTGTTGTTGGGGACACCGCCCGCTGGTCCCGCGGTCGTTAAATCTCGACCGCACGCGAGAGATGGGGCATCGAGGCGAAAACCCGGGATAGCGAAAAAAGTGAATACCATGCACCGGTGTGCAATCGGCCAACCCCAATTTGCAAACCACCCCCCGCCATGACAGCCATGTGGGCGTGGCGCGGGAAAAGCTGGGATCAGGACCGATGCGCACGTCAACTGTTGGCCGGATGCCTCGGGTCAACCGGCCAGCCGTCCTCACCGATGTCGCTGGCGTAGCCGCGGGCCTCCTCGGATTGCTTGTGGCGGTCGTGACAGGGCTTACAGAGCGGTTGCCAGTTGGTGACGTCCCAGAATAGTGCGAGGTCGCCGCGGTGGGGCACGATGTGGTCCACCACCTCGGAGGGGACCGACTGGCCGCGCTCGGCGCAGCGCCGGCAGCGTGGATGCTGCAGGCGGTACGCCTTGCTCGCCCGCTTCCAGGCGCAGCTGGCGTAGAGGCGTTTATGCTCGGCCATCGCAGGGGCCGCGCGGTTCGGCGCGGTCGTGGGAGACGCCGCCCGCGCGTTTTCGGCAGGTCGGGCAGAGCCGGTAGTCCTCCTCGGCGTGGTAGGTCTGGCCGCAGCTGAGGCAGTCGCGCAGGATGCGGCCTTCGATCTGGACCAGCTTGTCGTGGCGGATGGTGTGGCTTGGCGCGGTCTCGATCAGGCGGCGCGCGTGCGCGGGTGACGCGCTGAGGCGCAGCGCCACCGTGGTCTCGACGCCGCCGATCACGGCGATCACCGCCTCGACAGGCATAGGCAGGGCGGCCTCGTCCTCTTGGCCGCGACGCTGCAGGACGGCGCCCGCACCGCCCTCGGCCAGCCGGCGGGCGATGACATCAAGGCCCTGGCCGAGGTGGCGGCAGAACGCCTCAATGGCCTCGGCGGGGGCGGCCTCGGTGGGGGCTGGCGGACGCGCGCGGGCTTGGCGGCGGGCGGCAGCGGCGAGGGTCTCCTGGGCGGCGCGCGGGTCAGAGGGCGGGGGCAGTGCCTCACCAGCGGCGAGGACTGCCCGTTGCTTCGGCGGCACGGGACGGGGCATGGCCGGACCTACTCCACACGCACGATACGGATCGTGCCAGGATCGAAGCCGCCGGCCTCCAGCACGCCATGCCGCCAGGCCAGATCGAGCACCGTTGCGACGCGGCGGGTGGCGCGGTACTCGAAGCCCTCGCCTGCGCGCGCACTGGTCAGGTGGATCTGGCCGAGCGCCGAGAGCAGCCCGTAGACTTCGCGCGTCTGGCGGAGCTGCGCTGAGGCCGGCGCGTCCTCGGCCAAGTGGCCGGTGTGATAGACCCAGGTGCGCCCCGCTGGGGCAGCGAGGGCGGTCAGGGCCAGTTCATAGGCCGTCGGCTGGGCGGCGATGCCGAGCGGGGCGCGCTCGGGGCGCTCGGCCTTGGAGGCAACCATGGGCAATCCTTGGCTGGTGTAGGTCTCAGCCACAGATGGTTGCCGTTTGCGCAAAGTCCGTATCTTCAGGCAATGTTCCAGTCCGATTGTTGCGACAGGATGCCGTCTACGGCCCTCTTGGCCATGTAAAACGGCTACTGATCAAGAGTGCTGAGGCACGACGCAGCCGTGCTCAACGCGCAGCTTATTTGTCCTGCAGTGCCAGCGCCTGGGCTTCTGCATACTCTGCAGCGCGCTTGGCCTTGCCAGCTTGCCCGTCGATGAGCTCTTCGAAGATCCCGCCCAGTTGTTCGAAGGTCTCATTCTGTTGTTCTAGGACCTCGGCCGCATCGCGAAAACAGCTCGCTGCCTCGCTGTAATCCTTTGAGGCTCTAGAGCGCGAAGCGATCACGAGAAATAGGCTGCCCTGTTTGTATCGGATCGAGGCCCATTGAGAGGGAAAACGGGTGCGGGTTATCTCTTCAGTAGCAGCGTAGTAGGCATTGATGGCCTGTTGAAAGTATGTTGAGCCACCTCTGAGTACCCCGAGTTTTTTGAGTGTATTGCCCAAATTTTTCTGTATTTCGGCCCAATCGAGGGGTACGCGGTCGCGGGGCCATTCTTCAAGGGCAGCACGGAAGGCGGTCACAGCCTGTTCAAGATGTACTGTGCCACCCTCGCGCTCCCCGAGGGTCTGCAGAGCGTTGCCCAGATTGTTCTGCGTCATCGCCCAATCGAGGGGCATGCGGTCGCGGGTCATTTCTTCGAGTGCCGCGCGGTAGGCGGTCACGGCCTCTTCAAGACGCGCCGTGCCGCTCTCGCGCGAGCCGAGGCGCGTAAGTGTATTGCCCAGATTGTTCTGCGTCTGCGCCCAATCGAGGGGCACGCGGTCGCGGGTCCTTTCTTCGAGTGCCGCGCGGTAGGCGGTCACGGCCTCTTCAAGACGCGCCGTGCCGCTCTCGCGCGAGCCGAGGCGCGTAAGTGTATTGCCCAGATTGT
>JBCDHK010000473.1:0-2534 GCA_038750185.1 Pseudomonadota bacterium | reverse complement strand
GCGGTCCGGCAGGATCTGTACGGCCTGGCTCAGGAAAGGCTCGTAGGTGCCGACGGCGGCGATGGAGGGATCGGAGAAGACGGCGATGGTGTCGGCGGTGGCGATCTCGCGCAGCTCCACATCGTTGATCGAGAGGCCGACCTTGGCCAGCTCCATCTGCAGCAACAGACGTGCGGGGATGTTGGGCTCGATGGCGATGGTCTTGCCGGCCAGATCGGCGACCTCGGCCACGCTGCCGTCCACGATCACGCCGTCGCCGCCCACCGAGATATCGATGGTGCCGATGATCGTGCCCGGGGTCTCGGGCGCGCGCGGGCGGCCCTGGTGTTCGCCCACGGTGCGCATATCCGCATCGATATCGCCGCGCTCCATGGCGGCCATGACGTTGGCGCGGTCGTCCTCAAAGCGGAAGTCGAGCGTCACGCCTTCATCCTCGTAACAGCCCAGGTCCTGCGCCACGAGAGCGGGGGCAAAGCCGGGCCACGTGGGGGCGAGGACGCGGATCGTGGTATCTTGGGCAGCGGCGGGGGTGGCAGCGGGGCCGAGCGTCAGGGCGGTGAGCGCGATCGCGAGAGAGGGGCGGCGCAACAGCATCGTTCAGGCTCCATTGGGTAAAGATTGTCGCACTAACCTAACAGCCTTGCCGCGGCGACATGAATTAGGGAAATTGGATCAATTACATCGAGAAACCCCAAAGTGATCGCCCATGCGCCGCCTCAGCGATGTCGATCTGCGCTTGCTGCGCATCTTCTGTACCATCGTCGAGTGCAACGGGTTTCAGGGCGCGCAGATCGCGCTCAACATCGCCCAGTCCACACTCTCGACCCACCTCGCCGCGCTGGAGGCCAAACTCGGCTCGCGCCTTTGCCAACGCGGGCGGGGCGGCTTTCGACTGACCCCAGCGGGTGAGGACACCTACAACGCCGCCCAAGACCTGTTTCGCAATGTCGAGCGCTTCGAGGCGGCGATGGACCGGGTACACCGCCGCGCCAGCGTGCGTTTGCGCGTCGGGCTGATCGACTCCGTGACCACCTTCGAGGCGCTCGATCTGCCGGGTGCTGTGGCGCGCTTTAGCGAGGCGCACCCGGAGGCGGCCATCGAGCTTGACACCGACACGCCCGCCGGGCTGCAGAACTCGCTCCTCAATGCCACACGCGATGTGGTGATCGGCGGCTCGCTCCAGCCCCTGCCGGGCCTGGCCTGGGTGGAGCTGGCCACGGAGGAGCATCAGTTGTTTTGCGGGCGCACGCACCCCTGGTTTGCCCTGCCCGATGCGGCGCTGGCTCAGGCTGATTTCCGACAAGCCGCCTTTTCGGTGCGCAGCTATATGCATTTCGATGACACCTACCGGCTCGGGCGCGTCAAGGCGCGGGCGAGCGTGGGTAGCATGGAGGCGCAGGAGATCCTGATCCTCTCGGGCGCCTATCTCGGCTTTTTACCGGCCCACCGCGGCGCGGTGTGGCAGCGGGCTGGGCGGATGCGGGCGCTCAAACCCAACGACTGGTCGTTCTCGTCCCGGTTTTTTGCCGCCTACGACGCCAAGCGCGAAGGCGCACCGCTGCGCCGCGCCTTTATCGACGCAGTCCAGGGCAACGACCGTCAGATCTCTCGGGAGATCGAGGCCCCTGGCGCTGGGGCGTAGTGCTTTTGGGGAGGCGAAACCGCCGCGCTTCGCCATGACCACACCGTTGGCAGCGCGACTGGCCCATGCTTTATCACCTTGTGCCACAGTATAACATGCCGTACTCCTGAGGTAGGAGAACCTGCTCAAGTTTAGGCGGGCAATCATCCGCAAATTCACCGCCGCCCAGATCCAGCCCGATTGGAAAACGCCCGCCAATCGTCGCAGAATTAAGAAGCCCATGCCCGTAATCGACCACCGTCTTCTCGACACTGGGTTGCTCAGCTTCGACAAAGCCTGCAAGTATTCGATGCCATTCAACGGCCTTTGTGGTGCCGCCCGCCTTGTGGCCAAGGCCGAGGTTTGGTGTGATAGGCGCTCGCAGATCATCTCTAGCGGGGCAAGCATCGACTGGGCGCAGCGGATAGCGCAAGCCTTGGACAGCACGTCGCGGCGCAAAACCCTGCACTAACACGCCAACAAACGGGAGGAGCCACCATGAAAACACGCGCGGCCATCGCCTGGGAGCCCAACAAGCCCCTGGAAATCGAAGAGATCGACCTCGAAGGCCCCAAGGAGGGCGAGGTCTTGGTGCGCATCGTCACCACCAGCCTCTGCCACACCGATGTCTTCACCCTCTCGGGTGAGGATCCGGAGGGCCTGTTCCCCTGCATCCTAGGCCATGAGGGCTGCGGGATCGTCGAGGAGGTCGGCAAAGGCGTGACCTCGGTCAAACCGGGCGACCATGTCATCCCGCTCTATGTGCCCGAAGACCCCGAGTGCCCTTACATCAAATCGGGCAAGACCAACCTCTGCCAGACCATCCGCAAGACCCAAGGCGCCGGGCTGATGCCCGATGGCACTTCGCGGTTTTCCTACAAGGGCAAGCAGATCCTGCACTACATGGGCACCT
>JBCDHK010000472.1:0-2548 GCA_038750185.1 Pseudomonadota bacterium | reverse complement strand
CTCTGCGCTTCGACGGCGAACTCCATCGGCAGTTCCTGCAGCACCTCGCGCACAAATCCGTTGACGAGCAGGGCCACAGCCTCTTCCTCACCGATGCCGCGCTGGCGGACATAGAAAAGTTGGTCGTCGGAGAGCTTCGTCGTGGTTGCCTCGTGCTCTAGCTGCGCATCGGCGCGGCGGTTCTCGACATAAGGCACCGTATGCGCGCCGCAGCGGTCACCAATCAGCAGGCTGTCACATTGGGTGAAATTCCGCGCTTTTTCAGCCTTCTTATTCACCGATACGAGCCCGCGATAGGTATTGTCCGACTTGCCCGCCGAGATGCCTTTAGAGATGATCCGGCTCTTCGTGCGCTTGCCGAGGTGGATCATCTTCGTTCCCGTATCGGCCATCTGACGCCCATTGGTCACGGCGATAGAATAGAACTCGCCGACGCTGTCATCTCCGCGAAGAATGCAGCTCGGATACTTCCAAGTTACGGCAGAGCCTGTCTCAACCTGTGTCCAGCTGATCTTGCTGCGCGCACCGCGGCAATCGCCGCGCTTGGTCACGAAATTGTAGATCCCGCCCTTGCCATTCTCATCGCCGGGCCACCAATTCTGCACCGTCGAGTATTTGATCTCGGCATCCTCCAGGGCGACCAGTTCGACGCATGCCGCATGGAGCTGATTTTCATCGCGCATCGGCGCGGTGCAGCCCTCCAGATAGGAGACATAGGCGCCCTTATCTGCCACGATCAGCGTGCGCTCAAACTGCCCCGTATTCTCGGCGTTCATCCGGAAATAGGTGCTCAGCTCCATCGGGCAGCGCACACCCGGCGGCACATAAACGAATGTTCCATCGGAGAAGACAGCACTGTTCAGCGTCGCAAAATAATTGTCCGATTGTGGGATCACTGAGCCAAGATATTTCTTCACCAGTTCTGGGTATTCGTGCACCGCTTCGGAAATGGACATGAAGATCACGCCCGCCTTCTTTAGCTCTTCGCGAAACGTGGTCGCAACTGAGACGCTGTCAAACACAGCATCAACAGCAACGCGAGGTTTATCACGTGCATCGGCTGCAGACTCGGCTGCCCCCTCTACGCCAAGCAGAACCTCCGCTTCGCGCAGTGGAATTCCCAGCTTTTCATACGTCTCAAGAATTTCCTTTGGCACGTCGTCAATCGACTCATACTTTGCCCCCGCCTTGGGCGCGGCGTAATAATAGATGTCTTGATAATCAATCGGGTCGTAATCGACCATCGCCCAGTCGGGCTCTTCCATGGTCAGCCAGCGCTCATAGGCTTTCATTCGCCAGTCAAGCAGCCATTCGGGTTCGCCCTTTTTATCGGAGATGAATTTGACAATGTCAGGGTTCAGCCCCTTTGGCGCATATTCGGTCTCAATCTCGGTCGAAAACCCGGCCGAATAATTCTCAGATTCCAGCGCTTTAGCTGCCGCGACGGTGCCTTCGTCGATGCTGTCTTTTACACGAACATCCATGTCATCGTCCTTATCTTCAAGGATCGCACCTCAGCCTTCTGCGGTGCCCTTATAAATCGTTGCTAATAATATGGGATATGGATGGGATTTTTCACCCCAAATCGGCAGGGCGCGCAGGAATGTCGCTGCTAGCCCGTTTTCAACACCGTTCGCCGCGCCGCCGCGAGCCAAGCGTCCGTTGCCACGTCAAAATCCGCCGGCTTACTCGCCCAGCCAAAACTTAGGCGCACCGCGCTTTCAGAGAGCGCATCGTCTACACCCATCGCAGACAGCACCAGCGATCGCTTCACCTTCCCACTCGAACAGGCAGACCCCGAAGACACCGCCACACCGCCGAGGTCCAGTGCCATCACCTGCGTCTCCGCTCGAAAGCCTGCGACGGCGAAGTTTGATGTCTGGGCGAGGCGCTCTACGCCTTTTCCGAAAACCGTCACGCCTGCTTCGGCTTCCAGCCGCGCTTCCATCGCATCCCGTGCCGCCGCCAAACCTTGCAGCTTGCCCATATCGCGTGCACCCGCTTCCGCCGCAGCGCCAAAGCCCGCAATCCCGCTCAAATTCTCAGTGCCTGAGCGCAAGGACCGCTCCTGCCCGCTGCCAAATAGAACAGGCTTTAAAGGCGCGCCAGAACGCACCCACAAGGCTCCAACCCCTTGCGGACCGCCAACTTTGTGCGCCGAAAGCGCCAGATAATCTACGCCGAGCAAGCCGACATTGACCATGACTTTCCCGAGACCCTGCACGGCGTCGCAATGGGTCAGCCCGCCGGCCTCGCGCACTATCGTGGCGGCTTCCGCAACGGGTTGGATCACGCCGGTCTCATTATTCGCGAGCATAATCGCTAGAACAGGTGTGCCATCCCGCACTGTGTCCCAGCGGGCCAAACGGTCCCGTAGCCAATCAAGGTCCAGCGTCCCATGCGGCGTCACATAGGCCGTCTCAACTGCAACACCGGCATAGCTCGCATTCTTGGTCACCGCCTCATGCTCAATTGCGGAGACGAGCAGCGTACACTTCTGCTCAAGCTGAGCGACGACGCCGTGAAGCGCGAGTGCATTTGCCTCAGT
>JBCDHK010000471.1:0-2565 GCA_038750185.1 Pseudomonadota bacterium | reverse complement strand
CCGATGGGGCCCCTGGCATGGAGTTCACCTGCTGCCGAAAGACCAACGCCGAGGTGATGGAATATTTCTCGGGGCTGAGCGCCAACTGGGACATGCAATACTACACGGTTGATGATTTCGTCGCCGAAGGCAATCGCGTGGTTGCCATTGGTTCGACCGGCTGGCGCAACCGAAATACCGGCATGGTGCTCGACACACCCAAGGTGGATGTCTGGACATTCGACAATGGCAAGGCGGTCGGGTTCAGGGAATTCTATGATACCGCCAAGGCGCAAGGCGCGGGCTTGGGTCAGTAGCGTTTCGGCTGCATCCCATCAGGGTGTTTAAAGCGCTGATCGGGGCGTTGCCATATGGCGTGTGTGCCGATAATCAGCGGCAGGGCGCTCTGGTGTCAAAACGGGAAATACAATGACAAAAGCTGTTCTGGGCGTTATCGGCGGCTCGGGTCTCTACGACATGCCGGGGTTAGAAAACCGGGAAACGCGGAGCTTTGAAACAGCATGGGGTACGCCTTCAGCACCGCTCGTGTTTGGCACTCTGAACGGCACCGACATGGTGTTTATGCCCCGTCACAGCGGCGGCCACACGATCCCGCCATCGGACATCAATTATCGCGCGAACATCGATGCCATGAAGCAGGCTGGCGTGACGGACCTGCTGTCTGTCTCGGCGTGCGGATCCTTCAAGGACGAACTGTCACCGGGCACGTTTGTGATCATCGACCAGTTCATCGACCGGACCTTTGCCCGCGTGAAGAGCTTCTTTGGTGCGGGTTGCGTGGCGCACGTCTCGATGGCCCATCCGATCTCCCCGCTGTTGGCTGATCGGGCGGAGGCTGCAGCCAAGGCCGAAGGCATACCTGTTTCCAAGGGCGGTACGTATCTGGCGATGGAGGGCCCGCAATTCTCGTCTCTGGCCGAGTCGCTGCTCTACAAACAATGGGGGTGTGGCGTGATTGGTATGACCAACATGCCAGAGGCCAAACTCGCCCGCGAAGCCGAGCTCTGCTACGCCACCGTCGCCATGGTCACCGATTACGATTCCTGGCACGAAGGCCACGGCGAGGTCGACATCCAAGCGATCATCCAAGTCATGCACGCCAACGTCGCCAAGGCGCGCGCGCTCTTGGAGGCCGTCATCCCCCGCCTCACTGAGCGTCCCGAGGCCTGCCCCGAAGGCTGCGACCGCGCCCTCGAATACGCCATCATCACCGACCCGAGCGCGCGCGATCCAGCCCTGGTGGCCAAGCTCGATGCCGTGGCCGGACGCGTGCTGGGCAAAGCGGCATGAGCGTTACTGCGCTGGCGCTCTTCATCCCAGCCTGCTTTGCGCTCAATCTGACGTTCGGGCCGTCCAATCTGCTCTCGGTCACGGTGGGCGCCGAGCGGGGTATGCGTCTGGCGATGGCGGCGGGGCTTGGGCGCCTTGCCGCCTTTGCGCCGCTGATCGCGCTCTCGGGCGCTGGCATGGGCGTGGTGCTGGCCACCTCGGCCTGGGCTTTCACGGTGCTCAAGCTGGTGGGGGCGGCCTATCTGATCTGGATCGGTCTCAAACTGCTGCGCGCGCCCGCGCCCGAAATCGAGCACCGCGCGGCCCCTGCGGGCCTCAGTGCCCTAATGCGCCGAGAGTTTTTGGTTGGCATCGGCAACCCCAAAGCGATCCTGATCTTCACCGCATTCTTCCCGCAGTTCGTCGATCAGGGCGCCTATTGGCAAAGCTACGCGCTGCTCGGGGCACTGTTTCTCGTCCTGGAGATGGGCGCCATCGCCGTCTACGCTGGGATCGGACGCGCCGTAGGCCGTGCAGCGGGTGAGGGACTGGCCTGGCTCACCCGCGTCTCAGGCGTAGGCATGATCGTGTTTGGCGCCTTGATGGTGTTTGCGCGGCGGCCTGCCTGAGCGATTTCGAGCGCAACGCCACAGCCTTGTGCGGCTGGGAAATCGCGGCCAAAGTGGCTAGATTAGGCCATCGTAGGCGCGGCGTGGGATCTCCACTTCGATCAGCGTCGCGCGCTGGCGGCCCAGCGCTTCTTCGAGGGCCGGCCCCGCTTCGCCCGCTGCCGAGACTGTGACCGCCTCCATTCCCATCAGCCGGGCGATGCCGGCGAAATCAGTGCGCTCGAAATCGACGCCGGCGTTTTGATAGCCCATGCGGCGCTGCTTCATCTCGATCAGCGCCAGCGAGCGATCGACAAACACTACCACGACCAGGGCCACGCCGGTGTCGCGCAGCGTGGCCAGTTCGCCGAGCACCATCTCCAAGCCGGCATCGCCCATGAAGGTGACCACGGGGCGCGTGTCGTCGGCCAGGCGGTGGCCGATGCCAAGCGGCAGCGCGCAGCCCATGGTGCAAAGCCCGGTCGACTGGATCAGCGTGCGCGGGCGCCGCGCGTAGAACTGTTGCGAGAGCAGGATGCGGTGTGCACCCGAGTCCGCCGTGGTGAGAGCGTTTTCGGGCAGGACGGCCAGCATCTCGGCCATGGCGACATCCGGCCCCCAAGTCTCGCCGCCGGAGAAGGCCATGACTAGCGCGTTGCGGGTCTCGCTCATCCAGTCGGTCTGCTGG
>JBCDHK010000470.1:0-2590 GCA_038750185.1 Pseudomonadota bacterium | reverse complement strand
CTCGGCGCGGGCGGGCTGCGAGGTGATCGTCAAGCACGAAAACCACACCCCCACCGGCGCCTTTAAGGTGCGCGGCGGCATCACCTATCTCGACGCCCTCGCGCGCGCCGAGCCCGAGTGCCCGGGCCTTGTGACCGCCACCCGCGGCAACCACGGCCAGTCGATCCCCTGGGCGGCGAGGGCGCATGGCCTTGGCGTGACCGTCTACGTGCCCGAGGGCAACAGCCTGGAGAAGAACCGCGCCATGCAGGGCCTGGGCGCGACGCTGGTCGTCGAGGGCCACGACTTCGACGCGGCGCGGGTGGCCTCGGTAGCGCGTGCCAAGGCCGAGGGCTGGCATCTGGTGCCCTCGTTTCATCCCGATCTGGTCAAGGGCGTGGCGACTTACGCGCTGGAGCTGTTCACCGCCCACCCCGATCTCGATACGGTCTATGTGCCCATCGGCATGGGCTCCGGCATCAGCGCGGTGATGCGCACGCGCGATTTGCTCGGGCTCAAGACCGAGGTCGTCGGTGTCGTCTCTGAGGGCGCCGATGCCTACGCGCGCTCCTTCGAGACCGGACGCGCCATCGCCACCGAGCGCGCCCATACCTTTGCCGATGGCATGGCCTGCCGCATGCCGTTGCCCGAGGTCGTAGAAGGGCTGGTCAAAGGCTGTGCCCGGGTTGTGCGCGTCTCAGACGATGCCATCGCCGAGGCCATCCGCGCCTACCACGCCGAGACCCACAACACCGCCGAGGGCGCGGGCGCGGCCCCGCTCGCAGCCCTCATGCAAGAGCGCACCCGCCAACAAGGCAAGCGCTGTGCCGTGATCCTCTGCGGCGCCAACATCGACACCGCCTGGCTTGCCACCATTCTGTCAGGCGGCACGCCCACCCCTTGAGCGCAAGCCGCGAGGTGCCCTCCCCCATGACCCCAGCCGATCTCACCGCCCTGATCCGCACCGTGCCGGATTTTCCCGTGCCCGGCATCCAGTTCCGCGACGTCACCACGTTGTTCAACCACGCCGAGGGTTTTCGTGCTGCGGTCGAACTGCTGGCCGAGCCCTATCGCGAGGCGCTCCCCGATGTCGTTATAGGCATGGACGCCCGCGGCTTTATCCTGGGCGGCGCCATCGCCTACCATCTGGGCCTGCCGTTCGTGCCCATCCGCAAGAAGGGCAAGCTGCCCGGCGAGACGCTCCTCGAAGCCTACTCGCTGGAGTACGGCGAGGCGGTGGTCGAGATCCACAACGATGCCTTCGCCAAGGGTACCAAGGTTCTCCTGATCGACGATCTCATCGCCACCGGCGGCACGGCCATCGCCGGCGCCAAACTGATCCAGCGCCTCGGCGGCGAGATCGTGGCGGCTGGTTTTCTGGTTGATCTGCCCGATCTCGGCGGACGGGCCAAGCTAGAGGCGATGGGCCTCAAGACCCACGTCCTTTGCCAGTTCGAGGGCGACTGATGGCTGCTGAGCGCGCTCTGACCGGCGCCGAGATCGTCGCCGAGCGGCTGTATGCGGCGGGCGTGCGCCATGCCTTTGGCTTGCCGGGTGGCGAGGTGCTCACGCTCGTCGATGCGCTGGTGCGCGCCGGGATCGCGTTTCATCTGGCCAAGCATGAGAACGCCGCCGGTTTCATGGCCGAGGGCACCTGGCATGCCACTGGCGCCCCTGCGGTCCTGGTGGCAACGGTGGGCCCGGGCATCGCCAACGCCTTCAACGTCGTCGCCAATGCCGAGCAGGACCGCGTGCCGCTCATCGTCATCGCCGGCATGATCGAGCGCGCCGAGCAGGCCACCTACACCCATCAGGTCTTCGACCACGGCGCGGTGTTTGCCCGGGTTTGCAAAGCCTCGTTCGAACTGGCGGACGGCGCGGTCGATGTGGGCGTGGACAAGGCCATCGCCATCGCCATGGAGGCGCGCAAAGGCCCGGTTCATCTCGATCTGCCGATCTCGCTGGCCGCCGCCGAACAGCCCAAGCCTCGTCCCCAGCGGCGCGGCGTCGTCCCCCCTGCCGCCCCCGGAGAGGGCCCGGCGCTGGCCGCTGCACGGGCGCTCTTTGCCAAATCCGAGCGCCCGGTGCTCGTCGCCGGTCTCGACGTGCTGGAGGAGCCCGGCGGTGCAGAGGCTCTGCTCGCCTTTGCCGAGGCGCACGCCGTCCCTATCGCCACCACCTACAAGGCCAAGGGGGTGATCCCCGAGACGCACCCGCTCTCGCTAGGAGGCCATGGCCTCAGCCCACGCGCCGATGCCATTCTGATGCCCAAACTAGCCGAGGCCGATTGCGTCATCGCCGCCGGCTACGATCCCATCGAGATGCGCACCGGCTGGCGCGACCCTTGGGATCCAAGCGTGTGCATCGAGTTTGCCCATGCCCCCAACCGTCACGACATGCACCATGCGGCGCTCTCCTGGGTGTGCTCGGTCTCGGGCGGCTTGGCAGCCCTCCACGGCGCTCGCCGCACCCAGCAGACCGACTGGATGAGCGAGACCCGCAACGCGCTAGTCATGGCCTTCTCCGGCGGCGAGACTTGGGGGCCGGATGTCGCCATGGCCGAGATGCTGGCCGTCCTGCCCGAAAACGCTCTCACCACGGCGGACTCGGG
>JBCDHK010000469.1:0-2614 GCA_038750185.1 Pseudomonadota bacterium | reverse complement strand
GGCCCGCCCCGGCTGCAGGTGTTGTTGGGGACACCGCCCGCTGGTCCCGCGGTCGTTAAATCTCGACCGCACGCGGGAGATGGGGCATCGAGGCGAAAACCCGGGATAGCGAAAAAAGTGAATACCATGCACCGGTGTGCAATCGGCCCATCCCAATTTGCAAACCACCCCCCGGGGGGGGGCGATGATCAACAGGTGGGGCGTGGGCGAGCGATCCCGTGCAGCGTGGCAGTCAAATAAGCGTGCAGGACAAGGCACTGAAAAGGCACCACTTTATGCCGCCCCAGGCAAAGCCAGTGAAATAAACTGAGGAGAAAGTGTTGGCAGGCCGGCTCACCGCTCCAGCCGCCATCTGTGTTCGCGCCTGTCGGTGAGCGCTCTCTGGTATGATCGATTATTTATTGGCTGGGTGCTTTGGGTCAACCGGCCAGCCATCCTCGCCGATGTCGCTGGCGTAGCCGCGGGCCTCCTCGGACTGCTTGTGCCGGTCGTGGCAGGGCTTGCAGAGCGGCTGCCAGTTGGCGACATCCCAGAACAGGGCGGCGTCGCCGCGGTGGGGGGCAATGTGATCGACCACCTCGGACGGACTCGACTGGCCGCGCTCGGCGCAACGCCGGCAGCGCGGGTACTGCAGGCGATAGGCCCGGCTCGCCCGCTTCCAGGCGCGGCTGGCGTAGAGGTGCTTATGATCGGCCATCACCGGCCTTGGCGCGTGTGTGGCCAACCTTGGCCGCGCGCTTGCGGCAGGTCGGGCAGAGGCGGTAGTCCTCCTCGGCGTGGTAGGTCTGGCCGCAACTCAGGCAGTCGCGCAGGATGCGCCCCTCGATCTGGACCACCCTGTCGTGGCGGATGGTGTGGCTCGGCGCGGTCTCGATCAGGCGGCGTGCTGCCGTGGCCGAGGCGCTGAGGCGGAGCGCAACCGTGGTCTCGACACCGCCGATCACGGCGATCATCGCCTCGACGGGCATAGGCAGGGCGGCCTCGTTCTCCTGGCCGCGGCGCTGCAGGACGGCCTCTGCGCCGCCCTCGGCCAACCGACGAGCAATGACGTCGAGGCCCTGGCCGAGGTGGCGGCAGAACGCCTCGACGGCCTCGGCGGGGGCTGCTTCAGAAGGGGCCGGCGGGCGTCCGCGGGCCTGACGGCGCGCCGCGACGGCGAGGGTCTCCTGGGCGGCACGCGGATCTGAGGGCGGGGGCAGCGCCTCACCGGCGGCAAGGGCGGCGCGTTCACGCGGGGGTACAGGGCGTGGCATGGTTGATCCTACTCGACGCGCACGATGCGGAGGGTGCCGGGATCGAAGCCGCCTGTCTCCAGCACACCATGCAGCCAGGCTAGATCCAGCACGGTGGCGACGCGTCGGGTGGCGCGGTACTCGAAACCCTCGCCTGCGCGTGCACTGGTCAGGTGGATCTGGCCCAGCGCCGAGAGCAGCCCGTAGACCTCGCGGATCTGGCGCAGCTTGGCGGAGGCCACCGTGTCCTTAGCACGCTTGCTCGTGTCTGCGGCGAGGTGGCCGGTGTGATAGACCCACGTGCGCCCCGCTGGGGTGGCGAGTGCTTCAAGGGCCAGCTCATAGGCTGTCGGCTGGGCGGCGGTGCCGGGTGCGGCGCGCTCGGGACGATCGGGGCGGTCGGCCTTGGAAGCAACCATGGACGGTCCTTGGCTGGTGCAGGTCTCCGCCAAAGATGGTTGCAGTGCGCGCAAAGGCCGTATTTTCTCGCAATGTTCTTAGGCAATAATCAGCAAAAACAACAGCTTTATCCAAGAAATACCAGATTTTGGCGGCTCTGCATGGATCGTAGATTGCACCACACTACCGTTACGTCGTGTTCTATCTCAGGTTGCATTAGGAGGCACCGTTGAAACCGTTTGACCTCGAACTCAGAGCCGAAGCCCTTGACGAAAGCACTGGCCTATCATGGCTATGGGCGTTTCTGTTCGGCCCATTCTACTACGCCGTGCACTCGTTCTGGCCGCGCGCACTCATCATCCTTCTGCTAGATTTTCTAGTGATCGGCTTCTTAATCTCACCCTTCATGGCCTATCCGGCGTGGAAAGAGCGGGCACGCCAACGCGCTGAGCGTGAGTTTATGCTCATGGCCGCAGCGCGGGATTAATGCTGCACGGTGTCGGATGCCGCCGCTCTTACCTCTCTGAGCGCGGCACCCAACACCTGCTGAGCTTGTTCATCGGTGGCGCCCAAGCTGATCAAGACGTCCGCGAATAGTATGGCGATCCCTCCCGAAGCCTCGGCGGGATCGTCAGGCAGGTAATGCCACATTTGCTCCCTGAGCCGGATGATCCAGTCGTCATCCATGCCTGGCACCCCCACGCGTAGTATCGCTGCATCCTGGTTCGCCTCGACCCTCCTCCCGCTGTACGGCGTTGAGAAAGCTACGCGCAATCGCGTCCTCGGGATGCGCGGCAAGCTCCTCGCGCAGGATCCTGATCATTTGCGCGCGGGAGGGCACATTGCGGCTCGGATCGGGTGGGCCAAAGGGGCGCTCCTCATCCGCGCGCCGCTGCTCAGGGGTGCGGGCGCGCTCGCGTGCATCGGCTGCCATGCGCATGGCGGCGCCGCGCACCTCGCTTGCCGTTGGCCAGTGACCGGGG
>JBCDHK010000468.1:0-2640 GCA_038750185.1 Pseudomonadota bacterium | reverse complement strand
GTGGCTGAGGTCATGGGCGCTACAGTCCATAGCGAGGCACCGGAGATCGGCGCATCTTTCGTGAAGCCATGCTATAGGAGGGCAAGGCCCGTCGCCAAGAGCCGTGCTGAGCCGTGCTGCTGCCGTCATCCAAAGGAGGTTTTGCCGATGTTGCGCCGTGCGTCCATCCTCGCCCTCGCCGCGTTATTGAGCACTGCCTCGGGCGCCAGCTACGCCGAGACACCGGCCAAACGTGCCGCCGTCAGTTTCGCTGCCGTGTTCGACATCTACTTGGGCGGGCTGAAACTAGCCGAGATGCGCGTCGATGCCAGCCGCCAAGGCACGGACTACGACGCCGAAGCCGATCTGATCACCGCGGGCGCCCTCGGCGTGTTCTACACCGCCGGGTTTGAGGCCCGCGCCCAAGGCTCGGTCGCGGCCAAGGGCTGGCAGAGCGCCAGTTTCGCCGCCGACAGCTACGACAGCAACAAACGCCAAAGCCTGGAGATGCGCTATGGCGCCCGCGGCCCGAGCGTCCTGACCGCAAAGCCGCCCTTCAAGCCCAAGCCCTGGCAGGTCGACCCCATGGCCCAAACCGGCACCGTCGATCCCCTGACAGGCGCCGTCGCCGCCCTCTCGGCCCAGCCGCGCGAGAGGCTCTGCCAGCGGACGGTCGAGATCTTCGATGGGCGGCGGCGCTACCGCATCGAGCTTGGCAAACCCGAAGCCGCGGGCGAGGCCGAAGTGCTCTGCCCTGCCGTCTACGAGCGCATCGGCGGCTTCAAGCCCAAGAAGATGAAGGAGCCGACCTTTCCTTTCCGCATGTGGTTTGCCCCGCGCGCTGACGGGCTCTGGGAGATCAGCCGCGCCGCTGGCGACACGCCCTTTGGCACCGCGACCATGGTCAAGCGCACGCCCCCCAGTTAATGCCCTGTTGATGCCCGACACGCCCGCACCGCCGCCTGCCTTCGGACTGCCCATCGATGCCGCGCTACCGGCTCTGCTGGCCGCGCTGGCCAGGGGCAATGCCGTGCTCGCCGCGCCCCCTGGGGCGGGCAAGACCACCGCCGTTCCGCTCGCCCTCCTCGACGCGCCTTGGGCTGCGGGCGGGCGCATCCTGATGCTGGAGCCACGCCGCCTGGCTGCCCGCGCTGCCGCCGAACGCATGGCCGAGACCTTGAGCGAGCCAGTCGGCGCCACCGTGGGCTACCGCATCCGCGGTGAGGCCAAGGTGGGGCGCACCACCCGCATCGAGGTCGTCACCGAAGGTATCCTGACACGCAGGCTCCAATCCGAGCCCGATCTGCCGGGCATCGCCTGCGTGATCTTCGACGAAATCCACGAGCGCTCGATCCACGCCGATCTGGGCTTGGCGCTTTGCCTCGAAGTCCAAGACGCGCTGCGCCCCGAACTGCGTCTGCTCGCCATGTCGGCCACGCTCGACACCGAGGCCGTCGCGCGCGTGCTGCCCGGGGCGGAGGTGATCGAGAGCGCCGGGCGGATGTACCCCGTCGAGACGCGCTGGCTGGAGCGGCCCTGGTCGCGCCCCGGGGAGGCGCCGCGCGGGGGCGCGCGCTTTGAGGGAGCCGCCGCAACACTCATCAAACAGGCGCTCACGGAGACCGAGGGCGACGTATTGGCCTTCCTACCCGGGCGCGCCGAGATCGAGCACGTCGCCGCCCGCCTCACGCCCGCCACCGAAGCAGCCGTGCTGCCCCTGCACGCCAGCCTGCCCTTTGCCGCCCAGCGCAAGGCGCTGACAAAGACCGATAGACGGCGCGTCGTCCTGGCCACTGCCATCGCCGAAACCTCGCTCACCGTCGCTGGCGTGCGCGTCGTTGTCGATGGCGGACGCGCGCGCCGCGCCCGCGTCAATCCAGCCACCGGCATGGCGCGCCTGGTTACAGTGCCCGTCAGCCGCGCCGAAGCCGATCAGCGCAGCGGCCGCGCCGGGCGCACCGCTCCCGGGGTGTGTTATCGCCTCTGGACCCGCCATGAGGAAGGCGCCCTGCCCGCCTTCGCGCCCCCTGAGATCCTGGAGGCCGATCTGGCCGCGCTGGCCCTCGATCTCGCCGTCTGGGGCACGCAGGACGCGGGCACGCTCGCCTTCATCGACCCGCCCCCGCCGGGCGCGCTCAAGGAGGCGCGCGCACTCCTGCATGCCCTTGGCGCGCTTGACGGCGAAGGCCGCATCACCGCCCATGGACGCGCCATGGACGCGCGCCCGAGCCATCCGCGCCTGGCCCACATGCTGCTGGCCGCCGAGGCGAACGGACTTGGCGGCGAGGGGGCACTGCTTGCGGCCCTCCTTGGCGAGCGCGACCCGTGGCGCGGCCCGCGCCAAGCCGATCTCGGCCTGCGGCTGCGCGCGCTGGCCGGGGGCGCGACCCCCGATCTCGACTACCCCACGGCTGAGCGTATCCGCACCGAGGCCCGCCGCCTCTCTCCCGCCAAAGCAAAGCCCACGCGTGCCGCAGCCGAGGCTGGGCGGCTGCTCGCCCACGCCTATCCCGATCGCAGCGGTTTGCGCCGTCCGGGCGAGGCGCCGCGCTATCTGCTCTCGGGCGGGCGTGGCGCAGTGTTTTCAGCCGAAGATCCCCTGGCCGCCACGCGTCTCATCGTGGCCGCCGATCTCGATGACAAGGGCCGCGAGGCCACCAT
>JBCDHK010000467.1:0-2645 GCA_038750185.1 Pseudomonadota bacterium | reverse complement strand
GGGGCGGCGGGTCGTCTTGGTGGTCACCGGGCTGGAGAGCGCCGCCCAGCGCAAACAGGAGGCCGAACGGTTGATCAACTGGGCGTTTCGCGCTTTCGAGACCCGCACCCTCTACCGCGCTGGCGAGCCGCTGATCGAGGCGCCGGTTTGGATCGGGGCCGAGGCCACGCTGGCGCTGGCGCCCGAGCGCGATGTCGTGGTCACGCTGCCCATCGGGCGCTCTGGCGCGCCAGCCCAACTGAGCGCGCACTACACCAGCCCCGTAGTAGCACCCATCGCAGCCGGCGCGCGCATCGGCTATCTCAGCCTCACGGTCGAGGACATGGCCGAGGTGCGCGTGCCCCTGGTCGCGACCGAGGCGATCGGGCAGGGCGGTTTCGTCAGCCGTCTCAAGGCCGCGGCCGAGATCATGCTGGCGCGCGTCCTGCCTGAAGGCTGAGCCGGGTAGGCCGTGACGCAAAGTCCGACGCCGCGCGGCGTGTTTGTCAGTGTGGAGGGCATCGATGGGGCCGGCAAGTCGACCCAGGCGCGGCTCTTGGCTGCGCGGCTGCGCGCTCTCGGGCATGCGGTGGTGCTCACGCGCGAGCCCGGCGGCTCTGCGGGCGCCGAGGCGATCCGCGCACTGGTGCTCGGCGGTGAGACGGCGCGCTGGTCGCCCATGACCGAGGCACTGCTGTTTACGGCTGCGCGGCGCGATCATGTCGAGCGTACCATCGCGCCGGCGTTGGCGGCAGGCGAGATCGTGCTGTGCGACCGCTTCATCGATTCGACCCGTGCCTACCAAGGCGACGATCCAGCGCTTGCCGAGACTGTCGAGATGCTGCACCGCCGTACCATCGGCCTCGATCCCGAGCTGACGCTGATCTTCGATCTCGACCCCGAGGCTGCTGCTTCGCGCCGCGCTTCCCGTACCGAGGATCGTATCGAGGCTCGCGGTCTGGCGTTCCAACAGGCGTTGCGCGCACGCTTTCTCGCCTTGGCCGAGGCCGAGCCGGACCGCATCGCCGTAATCCAAGCCGATGCCACTGAGGCCACCGTCGCCGATCGGGTCTGGGCCGTGGCCGCCCCGCGCCTGGGGCTGGGCTGAGCCCATGGCCACCCGCAGCCGCAAACGCAGCGACGATGCGCCGCCTCCGTCCCCGGACCGGATCGAGGGAGCGCCACACCCCGCCGAGACGCGCGTCCTCCACGGCCAGCACCGCGCCGAGCGCGCGTTTCTCGACGCTTGGGCGCGCGGGCGTCTGGCCCACGGCTGGCTGCTCTGCGGGCCCGAGGGCATCGGCAAGGCCACCCTGGCCTACCGCATCGCGCGCGCGACCATCGCCTCGACCACGCCGCTGCCGAGCCTCGACGTGCCGCCCGATTGTCCGGTCGCCGCGCGGATCCGAGGCGGGGCCGAGCCGCGCCTGCGCGTGTTGCGCCGTGCCCTCGATGACAAGACCGGCAAATTGCGCACGCGCATTGCCGTCGAGGACATGCGTGCCGTGAAGGGGTTTCTCCAGTTCAGCGTGCCCGATGGCGGCTGGCGGGTGGTGATCGTCGATGCTGCCGACGAGATGAACGCCAATGCCGCCAATGCCATGCTCAAGTTTCTCGAGGAGCCGC
This sequence comes from Pseudomonadota bacterium, assembly GCA_038750185.1. Classification (GTDB taxonomy): domain Bacteria; phylum Pseudomonadota; class Alphaproteobacteria; order Rhodobacterales; family Rhodobacteraceae; genus Thermohalobaculum. The sequence continues at coordinate 1,040 of JBCDHK010000467.1, read as the reverse complement.
CGCCTGCCACCTTGATCCTGCTGGTGGCCCATGCGGTGGGCGCACTGCTGCCGACGATCCGCTCGCGCTGCCGCCTGCTCGATCTGCGCCCGCTCGGGGCGGACGACCTGGGCGCGGCCTTGAGCGCTGCGGGCCAACAGGTGGACAACCCGGCGGCGCTGGCAGCCCTCTCCGGTGGCTCTGCCGGACGGGCGGTGCGGCTTCTCTCCGAGGACGGCTTGGCCCTTTACGAGCGCCTCGTTGGTCTTCTCGGCGAACGCCTCGACCGTCCGGCGCTGGTCGGGCTCGCCGCGGTGAGCGCCAGTGCCGAGGGCCGGGCCAAGCTGGCGCTCATCGCCGATCTCAGTGCGCTCCTTCTGGCGCGCCTCGCTCGTGCCGCGGCCACGGGCACGCCGCCTCCGGGTGCCTTGCCCGCCGAGCAGGCCCTGGCAGCCCGCGTCGCCGCCCGTCCCGAGCAGGCCGAGCCCTGGGCCGAGGCCGCCACCCGCCTCACCGCCGCCGCCGCAGCGGCGCAGGCGGTCAATCTTGACCCGGGCCAGACGATCCTGGATATGTGGCTCGACCTCGACGCGACGCTTGCCCGCGCGGCTGCCGTCTGAGCCGGAAGTGAGGCCCGCCATGACCGTCCCCGAACTGGTCGACAGCCACTGCCATCTCGATTTTCCCCAGTTCGACGGCGAACGCGACGACCTCGTCATCCGCGCCGCCGCAGCCGGCGTGCGCCGCATGGTGACGATCTGCACCAAGCTCCACGCCGAACCCGAGGTGCGCGCCATCGCCGAGCGCTATGAGGGGGTGTTTTACGCCGCTGGCACCCATCCCATGCACGCCGCCAGCCAGCCCATGACCACGGTCGAGGAACTGGTGGCGCTGGCAGCCCATCCTAAGTTCGTTGGCATCGGAGAGACCGGGCTCGACTATCACTACACCGCCGAGAGCGCGGCGGTGCAAAAGGAGAGCTTTCTCCTGCATATCGAGGCAGCGCGGCGCACCGGTCTGCCGCTCATCGTCCATTCCCGCGATGCCGATGAGGACATGGC
>JBCDHK010000466.1:0-2661 GCA_038750185.1 Pseudomonadota bacterium | reverse complement strand
GCGTGGCCCAGGTGAGCGTTGTCGAGAGCTTTGAGCAGCGCCGCATCATCGATCAGCGCGCCGCGCCCGGCGTTGATCAGGCAGGCGCCTTGGGGCAGGCGGGCCAGGGTTTCGGCGTTTAGAAGACCGGTGGTCTCGGGGGTCTGCGGGAGCAGGCCGACCAGGATCTCGGCCTCGCTCAGCAGCGTATCGAGACCCTGTGGCCCATGATGGCAGCGCAGGCCCGGCAGGCTCTTTTGGCTGCGCGACCAGCCACTCACGCGAAACCCGAGGCCCTTGAGCGCGCCCGCACAAGCCTGCCCCAGCGTACCGAGGCCGAGGATACCCACCATGCGGTCGGCCGCGAGCGGTGGAAAGTTGCGCTCCCACTCGGTGATGGGGGCTGCACCGATGTAGCGGTCGATGGCCAGATGATAGCGCAGTACGTGGCCCGTCACGTAATCGACCATGCCGAGCGTCAGCCCAGGCTCGACCATGCGGCAGAGCGGCACGTCCTTGGGTAGATCGGGGCGGGGCAGGATGGTCTCGACCCCAGCCCAGAGATTGAGGATGGCGCGCAGCCCGGTGTAGGGCGTGAGGTCGGTCAGCGGGCCATGGCCGGCAAACACCAAGTGGGTGACCTCGGGCGGGCCGATCTCGGCTGGGTCCATGATCAGGCGCACGTCGAGACGCTCGGCGGCAAAGGCCGTGCTCAGGTGCTCGGCATACTCGGCGCGCTGATCGGGATGGCCGGCATACAGCACGACAGGGGGGAGCGTGGTCATGGAGCCTCACCGGCGATGGACATGGGCGGATTGGATGAGCCCGAATGCGATCAGCAGCACCAGCATGGCCGAGCCGCCGTAGCTGACCAAGGGCAGCGGCACGCCGACGATGGGGATGAGCCCCGCCACCATGGCCATGTTGGTGGCCCAGAAAAAGAAGAACGCCGCCGTCAGCCCGCCGATGAGCAGCGTGCCATAGCGGTCGCGGTTGCGCGCCATGGCGCCAAAGCCGAACACGGCCACCAGCACATAAAGCACCACCAGCGAAAACGAGCCGACGGCGCCGAACTCCTCGGAGAGCGTGGTGAAGATAAAATCGGTATGCTTTTCGGGCAGGAAGTTGAGCCGTGACTGGGTGCCCTGCATAAAGCCGCGCCCGGTGAGCCCACCCGAGCCCATGGCGATCTTGGACTGAGTGATGTGATAGCCCGCGCCCAGCGGATCGGAGGCGGGATCGAGGAACGTGTCGATGCGGCGGTACTGGTAGTCCTTCAAGAGCTGCCACGAGGTGCCCTTGGAGGCAAACACCGCCCAGATCGCTCCAGCACCCAGCCCCCCGGCGGTCACAAAATACCACCACGAGACACCGGCCAGAAACACCACCACACCGCCGCCAAGCCCCAGCAACAGCGCGGTGCCCAGATCGGGCTGCTTGAGCACCAGCGCCATGGGCACCAGGATCAGCACCAAAGGCGGGATCAGCCAGAGCGGATGGGAGATGCGGTCGCGGTCGAGCCAGTCGTAATAGCGCGCCAGCGCCATGACGAGGGCGATCTTCATCAGTTCCGAGGGCTGGAGGGTGAGCGGCCCGAGCCGGATCCAGCGTTGCGCCCCCATGCCGGTCGAGCCGACGAACTCGACCGCCACGAGCAGCCCGAGCGCGCTGAGATAGGCCAAAGGTGAGGCCCAGCGCCAAAACCGGATGTCGATGAGCGCGATGATGATCATCAGGATCAAGCCGACCCCAAAGCGCGCCATCTGCCGCCCGGCCCAAGGCTCCATCGAGCCCCCGGCGACGGAATAGAGCATGAGAAAGCCGAGCCCGGCGATGGCCGAGACCAAGAGCACCAGCGCCCAGTCGATGCGCAACAGCTTGGTGCCCATGCTGAGGGCGGGGCGGGCGCTCTCGGCGCCGCCGCCAAGGCTCGGCGCGAGCCCCGGGGAGAGGCTCATCATGTCGGCACCCGCCGCCCCGAGGCAAGCGGTGGTGCCGGGCGCGTTTCCGGACGGGGCGAGGGCGCGGGCACCGGGCGCTCCGGGCGCTGCCCCCAGGGCCAGGCATCAAGCGGCGGCGGACCGTTCCAGAGCCCTTGCATGATGATATCGCGCGCAACCGGCGCTGCCGCGGTCGAGCCACCGCCGCCGTGCTCGACCACCACCGCCACCGCCAGACGCGGCGCCTCAAAGGGCGCATAGCCGACAAACAGCGCATGATCGCGCCGGTGCCAGGGCAGTTGCGCGTTTTTGAACACACCCTGCGCGCGCTCGGCAGCCGTGATGTTGCGCACTTGCGAGGTGCCGGTCTTGCCCGCCAAACGATTGCCCTCATCGGCGATGCGCGAGCGATTGGCGGTGCCGCGCTTGGTGTTGACCACCGCGTCCATGCCAGCGCGCACATAATCGAGATGGCGCTCGTCGATGCCAAGCGGCGGCGCCTCAGCGACGGGCACCGGCTGGCCGTTTTCCGCACGCAGAATGCGGGCCTCGATGGCGCGCCCGGTGGCGAGGCGTGCCGTCATCACCGCCAGTTGGATCGGGGTCGCCAGCACAAAACCCTGGCCGATGCCGGAGTTGAGCGTGTCACCGATCAGCCAGGCTTCCTCGCGGTTGCGTTGTTTCCAGGCTTTGTCGGGGATCAGGCCGCCTTTCAACTCGGGCATGGGCATATCGGGGCGCG
>JBCDHK010000465.1:0-2687 GCA_038750185.1 Pseudomonadota bacterium | reverse complement strand
CACGACCACGTCGATGGCGGTGTAGGCGCGGTCCTCGCCAAAGTCGACAATGCCGCCGGGCGAGGCTTTTAAGTTCGGGTTGCGCTCGCTGTTGGGCCGGCCCGAACTGCTCGGACGCCAGCAGGCCACGGCTTCGTGCAAGCCCGGCCCGCGCTGGCGGGATTTGGGCATGGCGAGCGCGGGCCACCAGCCGTCGAGGGCTGCGGGCTCCAGGGCTCGGTCGTTGATCGAGCGGAAGTAGGGTTTGTCCAGATCGGCGCCGCTCGGTAGGGCCTGGCTTGGACGGTGGCTTTTGCTGAGGCGCCGTGGGGCCTGGCGGGTGAGGCCGAGCACGCCGAGAGCGGCATCGAGCAGGGCCACGGCGTCGCCGGGCATGAGGGGCAGATCGTCCATGTCCAGATCGGACAGGCCGGCCTCGCCGATCCAGATGTAGGGCTTGTTGGTGTCGGGGTGGATGCTGGGCGGCAGCACCGACTGCGAGCCGCCGAGCAGCAGCTCGACCGCGACCGCTTCGCCATCGTACCAGCGCACGCGCGCACCGTGGGCAGCCAGAGCATCGCCGCCGAGATAGTAGCCCAACTCGCCCTTGCGTCCGCGCCTGCGCGCCACCGAAGGCGTGATCGCAGCGTAGCAGGCGCGGCGCACGTCCGCCCGGTCGGTGTCGATGTCGAGCGCCACGACGCGGCCATGGGCGATGCCGACGCCGGCCCCGGGCATGGCGCACCAGCGCTCGTGGATAAACGAGGCCGGCAGCACGTAGCCGTACTGCTGCCAGCCGGACAGCGGACGGTACTGGCCGCCGCGCATGTCTCCCGGCACCTTGGTGCCCGGCTGGATCGGAATGGCGCTGTAGCCGCGCTCGCGGAGCTTGTCCGCCATCTCGGCATAGGCGCCCATGCTCAGAACGGCACCGATTCTTGCGCCTGCAACGCGAGGTCGTCGCAGGTGCCGACGTAGAGCAGACGGCAGAACTCGTGCCATTCCTCAGGCGTGAGGGTGGCCAGATCGGTCTTGCCGAGGCGGTCGAGATAGGCCCCGGCCTGGTCGCCGCCGGCTTTGAGGGCGCGGGCTTCGTCGTGGGTGAGGGGCACGTCGCGGGCGCGCGAGACCATGAATACCTCCGAGCAGGCGAATGAGCAGAAGTGGACGGGGCTGTCTCCGCGGAACACCGGGTCGCGGTATTCAAAGCCCTGGCCCTGGCGCGAGCAGACGTTGCAGGGCGGGCGGAGGATGTTGGGCGGCGGGCGGCTCATGAGGCGATCCGCGCGGGCTCGGCGAAGCTCACCCGGTCGAGGCGCCAGTATTTGCCCTCGCGCTTCAGGATCGCCTGGGTGGGGGCCGGATAGGTGACGGCGAGCGCCTCGGTGATGGTGTCGGGCACCGGCTGGCCCGGACAGCGGGCCTGGAACCACCCCACGGCTTTCTGGCGAGCATAGCCGGCGTGCTCAAAACAGACCCACTCGCGCACCACGCGCCCGCCGACCAGATACTCGACGCAGAGGCTGTCGGGGCTGCCGTCTTTGCGGTGGCGGCTGTAGTCCACATCCAGCACCGGCTCCCACTGCGGCGCGGGCGCGGTCAGCAGCATGATCGGATCGTCTGAGGCTTCGGGGTCGTGCTCGGGCGCGCGCTCGGGCCAGAGATAGCCGCAGTCGAGACACTCGCGCACCAGGGGAGCGACGATACTGCCGCACTCGGGGCAGGCTTTTGCCGGCGGGGTGCCCGGCAAGGGCGGCGCCGGTTCGCCCTCCCGGTAGGCCCGTTTGACGCCCGGGATCGGGATCGCATCGACCGGGCCGTGGCGCATCACATTCCCGGCGAAGTCCAAAACTAAACAGTTTTCCTTGCCGGGCGCCGTGCGCATGCCGCGTCCCGCGATCTGGACGTAGAGCCCGGTCGAGGCGGTGGGGCGCAGCATGGCGATCAGATCGGTGTGGGGGGCATCAAAGCCGGTGGTGAGCACGCCCACACTGGTCAGCGCCCGGATCTGCTGGGCTTTGTAGGCCGCGATGATGCGGCTGCGCTCCGTGGAGGGCGTGTCGCCGGTGACGGTCTCGCAGGAGAGACCGCGCGTCCGGATCGCCGCGCGCACCTTGTGGGCGTGATCGACCGAGACGCAGAACACGATCCAGCCGCGCCGGTCGGCCCCGAGTGCGACCATCTCCGAGACCGCCGCCTCGGTAAGATCGTCACGGTTGGCGACGGCCTCCAGCTCGCCCCCGATGAATTCGCCACCGCGCTTGTGCAGGCCTTCGGTCTCGATCAGGGTGCCGGGGCGTTTGGAGATCAGCGGCGCCAGATAGCCGCGCTCGACCAGCATGGCGACGGGAATGTCGTAGGCGATGCCGTCGAAGACCCGCGCCGTGCCCTCGGTGAGCGAGCCGCTGTCGAGCCGATAGGGCGTGGCGGTGAGCCCGATGGCCTTCAGCGCCGGATTGATCGCGTGCAGCCCGTCGAGCAGCTTGCCGTAGAGCGTGTCGCGGGCGCGCGGGATCAGATGGGCCTCGTCGATGATCACCAGATCGACGTGGCCGATGCGCTCGACCTGCCGCGCCACCGACTGCACACCGGCGAACAGGATCTGATCATGGGCCTGACGCTTGCCGAGCCCTGCCGAGTAGATCCCCGCCGGCGCATCGGGCCAGAGCCTGAGCAGCGCCGCATGGTTCTGGGCGATCAGCTCCTTG
>JBCDHK010000464.1:0-2689 GCA_038750185.1 Pseudomonadota bacterium | reverse complement strand
CTGGACGAGCCGCTCGGCGCCCTTGATCGGCGGCTGCGCGAGGCGACGCAATTCGAGCTGGTCAACATCCAGGAGAGCCTCGGCCTCACCTTCGTCATCGTCACCCACGACCAAGAGGAGGCGATGACCGTCTCCACCCGCCTCGCGGTGATGAACGAGGGCCGCTTGGCACAAATGGGCGAGCCCCAGGAGATCTACGAGGCCCCCGCCAGCCGCTACGTGGCTGAGTTCATCGGGGACGTCAATGTGCTGGAGGGGCGTCTTAGCGATGGTGGAGCGGGGCATGTCGCGCTCGATGTCGGCGGGGTGGCCGATCTGGGCGGCCCGCGCGACAGGCTTGGCAGCGGCGCATTGGCGCTGGCCTTGCGCCCCGAAAAGATCGCCATCGAACGCCTCGATGCCGACACCCCCACCCCACCCAACGCGCTCGACGGCACGGTGCGCGATATCGGCTATCTGGGCGATATGTCGATCTACCATGTGGCGCTACCGGGCGGCGCGAGCGTGCGCGTTGCCCGCACCAACCGCTTTCGCGCCTTAGAGCAGCCGATCACCTGGGAGACGCCGGTGCGCCTTAGTTGGGACGCCAAGTCGCTGGTGGTGCTCGGCCCCGATCCCTGAGATCCTTTAGTACCAGCCGACGCGCCCGCCTTTGATCGAGGTCTCGAGCCAGCCCAGCAGGTGGTGAGCGACCGAGCGAAAAGCCACGACCTCAAAGGCCGTCGCCTCACGCCGCCAAAACGCCACCGCGATGCCGCCCAGATGCGAGCGCCGCGCTGCGCCGATGGGAAAGGCTGCCTCCGAGAGATCGACCGGCACCGATTTGGCCAATACCTCGGCCGCGCCCGCGCCCTCAAGACGAAGGACGACGCGCGCATCGGAGACATCGAGCGCCAGGTGATGAACACCCTCAAGCGCCGCACCGAGACGCTCCAACGTGGCGCCGGTTTCGGCAGGCTCGGTGAAGAGCAGGAGTTCGTCCGGGCTCATCCAGACAGCACCGCGCCCACCCTCGAAAACCACAGCGCGCACGCCCGGCAGCGCATGGCCCAAGACGCCCTCGACCGCTTCGCGAAAGCCGGGATCGTCGAGCGCCCCGCGCAGCGTGATCTGGCCGAGGGGGGCTTGCTGGGCGATGGTACACGCCGGGTGGGAGCTGGCGGCAGCACCGAGGGGCATAGCGTCAGACATGCTGGCGGCTCCCTTCCTTGTCGTAGAACACCGGATCGACCGCTTTGGCGCGCACCACGCGCCCGTCCTCCAGCGGGAAGTCGAGCGTCTGGCCAAGGCGCGCGCGTCCGCCCGCGATCAGCGCCATGGCGATGGAGCGACCCAGCGTCGGCGAATGGTAGGTCGAGGTGACATGGCCGAGGGTGGTCATGGGCTGGCCGGGGCGCACTTCGGCCACGGCATGGGCGCCGTCGGGCAGCACGGTGGCCGGATCCTCGGTGAGCAGCCCCACCAGTTGTTTGCGGTCGGGGCGGACGAGATCGAGGCGCTCCAGGGCGCGCTTGCCGAGGAAGTCGGGCTTTTTCTTGGAGACCGCCCAGGAGAGGCCGAGATCATGCGGCGTGACGGTGCCATCGGTCTCGTCGCCGATCATGATGAAGCCCTTTTCGGCGCGCATCACATGCAGCGCTTCGGTGCCGTAGGGCGCGATGGCAAAGGGCGCCCCCGCCGCCAGCAGCGCCCGCCAGAGCGCCAGCCCCTGCCCCGCCGGTGTGGCGATCTCAAAGGACAGCTCGCCCGAGAAGGAGATCCGGTAAAGGCGCACGGGAGAGCCCGCGATGTGGCCCATGGCAAACCCCATGAAGGGCAGCGCCTCGGCGGAGACCTCGATGTCGGTGCCCGCGGCCTCGATCACCGCACGCGCTTTCGGCCCGGCGACGGCGATCTGCGCCCATTGCTCGGTGACATTGGCCACAAAGACGCGCAGGTCCCACCACTCGGTCTGGAGCCACTCTTCGAGATGCGCGTGCACCCGCTCGGCCCCGCCCGAGGTGGTGTGGAGCAGGTACTCGTCCTCCGAGAGGCGCACCACGACGCCGTCGTCGAACAGAAAGCCGTTCTCGGTGCACATTAGGCCGTAGCGGCAGCGCCCCGGCTTCAAGCTCGACATCTTGTTGGTGTAGATCCGGTCGAGGAACTCGGCGGCATCGGGGCCTTTGACCGCGATCTTGCCGAGCGTCGACGCATCGAGCATGCCCACACTGGCGCGCGTGCCCCTCACCTCGCGCCCGACCGCCTGGGAACGGCCCTCACTAGGGCGCAAGTAGCAATAGGGGCGATACCACTCGGCCACCGGCTCGAAGTCGGCGCCGTGCTCGGCGTGCCAGGCGTGCATCGGCGTCTGGCGCACGGCCTTGAAGAGCGGCCCCCTCGCCTGGCCTGCGATGGCGCCGAGCGAGATCGGCGTGTAGGGCGGGCGGAAGGTGGTGGTGCCGACCTCGGGGATGGTCACGCCCAGTTCCTCGGCCAACAGCGCCAGGCCGTTGATGTTGGAAGTCTTGCCCTGGTCGGTGGCCATGCCGAGGGTGGTGTAGCGCTTAGTGTGTTCGACCGATTCGTAGCCCTCACGCCCGGCGAGGCGCACGTCGGCGGCGGTGACGTCGTTCTGAAAATCGACCCAGTGCTTGGTGCCGTGGCGGTACTTGCCCAGCGACGGCGTGAACCAATGGGCCTCCAGCGG
>JBCDHK010000463.1:0-2690 GCA_038750185.1 Pseudomonadota bacterium | reverse complement strand
TCGGCAGCGCGCCCCTCTTCACCAGCGGCATCGAAGTGTTTCGCTTCGACGACGGCAGCGAACTGACCCGCACCGAGATGGCCGCGCGGGCGCGCATCGAGAGCGCTGGCAACGATCTGGTCCAAAGCGGGCCGGGCGGCGGCTTTCTCGATGGCGGTGCGGGCGACGACACGCTCAAAGGCGGCGTGGGCGACGATGTCTTCCGCCTCGCCCGTGCCACTGGCGACGATCTCCTGCGCGATGCCGGCGGTACCGACACACTGCTCCTAGGACAGGACATCGCGCCGGGCGCACTCGCCCTCAGCCGCACCGGTGCCGAGGGCCAGGACCTGCTGGTCGAGATCGGCGGGCAGACGCGCAGCGCCGTCACCATCGAGGATCAGTTCGCCACCAGCGGCCCGGTGATCGAGGAAATCCGCTACAGCGACGACACCGCGCTGTCCTGGGTCGAGATCCAGGCCCAACTGTTGCGCCAAGGCGCGACCCCCGGCGCCGACATGCTGCGCGATTTTCCCGGCACCGACATCATCGCCGTGCGCGGTGGCGACGACGCGGTGGTGCTCAGCACCGGCAACGATGTGGTCTACGGCGGGGACGGGCGCGACGAAGTCCGCCTTGGCGGCACTGCCGCCGATTACGAGATCACCGAGGCCGGCAATCGCCTGCGCGTCGCTGATAAGAGCGGCAGCTTCGGCACCAAGACCCTGGTCGATGTGGAGCGGGTGGTGTTCACCGGCGATCCGGCGCAAACGCCGCTGGTCGTGTGGCCTGATGCGGCGCCGCTCGCCCGGGAGGCGGCCTTTGCCACGGCTGAGGATCGGGCGCTCACGCTGCGCGCCGCCGATTTGCTGGACTATGCCGAAGACCCCGAAGGCGAGGCGCTGACGCTGTTGTCGGTCGGTGCGGCTGAGAACGCCACCGTGACCCGCGACGGCGATCTGGTGCGCGTTGTCCCCGATGCCGATTTCGCTGGCACCGCCGCCTTCGCCTTCACCGTCACGGATGCCGGTGGCCAAACCGCCACCGCGCGGGCCGAAGTCGCCGTCACCCCGGTAAACGACGCCCCGCGCGCCACGGGCATTAGCTTTGGTGTGCAGGAGGACACGCCGCTCACGCTTAGCATGGCCGATGTGCTCGGCGTCGCCACCGATCCCGAGGGCGCGGCCTTGACGCTGGCTGGCGTCGGTGCTCCCGAGGGCGGCACGCTGGCTCGCCAAGGTGAGACGGTGGTGTTCACGCCCGCGCCCGATTTCTCCGGCAGCGCCGGGTTCGAGGCCACAGTGGCCGATGCCGAGGGTGCTGCGGCGGCGATCCGGGTGGCGGTCGAGGTGGCGCCGGTCAACGATGCGCCCATCGTGCGCGATCTTGGCACGGCCAGGCTCGCCGCCGGTGAGACGCTCACCCTCGGCACCGATTTCCTCACCGTGACCGCCAGCGATCCCGAAGGCGAGATGCTGCGCTTCGCCGGCCTCGATGGCGCCACCGGCGGCAGTCTGAGCTGCACAGGCGACAGCATCGTCTTCACCCCCGAGCCCGGCTTTGTCGGCGAGGGTGGCTTTGGCTACCGCATCACCGATGCCCAAGGCGCCGAGGCGCTCGGACGGATCGCGCTCGACATCCAGGCTGAGACCGACCCCCGGGCGCCCGTGGGGCCAGAGGTATTCACCGGCACACCAGAAGAAGACCGCTTCGAGTTCGCCGACTGGGAGGGCGCGCGCACCGTCGACGGCCTGACAGGCACCGATAGCGTGGTCCTGGCAACCGATCTCGATGGACTGCGCATTACTGGGCGCCCGGGCGGCTTCTCGCTGGAGATCGCAGGCGGCGATCCCATCGCCATCGAAAACATCGAGCGCCTCGAACTCGACGACGCCACGCTGGTCCTCTCCCAAGACCCCGACACCGCCGCCCTGGCCAGCTTCTACCAGATCGCCTTTGGGCGGATGAGCGATATCGCCGGGCTGTCGTTTTGGCAGGGTGTGCACGACAGCGGCGTGTCCTTGGCGCGCATTGCCCAGGTGTTTGCCGAGAGCGGTGAGTTCGTCGACACCCATGGCGCGGGCTTTAGCGACCGTGCCTATGTCGAACTGGCCTACACCAACGGCCTTGGCCGCAGCGCCGATGCCGCTGGCAGCGACTGGTGGACCGCGCAGCTAGCCTCCGCCAGCCTCGACCGCGGTGAGGTGCTCGAAGCCTTCGCCCTCAGCGAAGAGCTCAACACACGCCTGACCGAGGAGATCGACGACGGCCTATTCCTGCTGGCCTGAACCAGTGCCGCGATGGCCCACCTCAGCCTCTGCAGCAGCACCCCCCGACCAAGCGCGCAGGGTCTCCGCGCGGCCACTCCCCGTGCATTTCAGGTTTGCACCCCAACCGCACCACGTGTAGGAAACTCCGCAAGTGTAGTGCGTCTCGTTCGATAGAGCGCGTCATTGGTACTACTCCTCCCAATTGGGAGGACGTGGTTGACGGATGGCGAAGAAAGTGTCCTAAAGCGGATCACTTAAGGCCGGAATGCCGCAGTAGCTAAGTTGGTAGAGCAATGCATTGGTAATGCGCGGGTCCGCTCCCAATGCACGTGCGAAGCCAGTGCGTTAGGCGGCGGGTTGAGGTTTTAGTAGGGCCATAGTAGGGCCACTGATGAGAAGAATGCCGGTGTAGCTCAGCTGGTAGAGCACGTCATTCGTAAT
>JBCDHK010000462.1:0-2698 GCA_038750185.1 Pseudomonadota bacterium | reverse complement strand
GCGAAGACCGCGCGCACGGTGGCGGTGCGGGCGAGGAACAGCCGCGCTGGGAAGCCACGAGCATCGAGTTGCAGAATGGCGAGCTGGGAGCCTGCGAGGAGCGCCAGGACGATGGAGCCCGCCATCAGCCAAACCTCCTGCGCCTGCCAGAGATCGGCGTAGACCCAGAGGGCGGCGCCCATGAGAGCGGCATAGACGAGTCCCGCGATCAGCGGATCGCGCCGGATACGACCCACGGTATCGGCCACCGGATAGTAAGCGGTGGGCGTCCTGATATCGGCCAAGGTGACGATGAAGCGCCGGTCGGCGTAGAGCGCCCGGCTCATTGGGCAGCCCCCTGACAGACGCCGCTTCGCACGATCCCGCGTACAGAGCCGGTGACCGCACCCAGTTCAGCCGGACCGATCAGGCGGAAGGCGGCCAGCGAGAGTGCCGTCGCAGTGCGGTGTCCGGCCAGTGCATCGAGGGCGGCGCAGCGGCAGAGCCTGGCCTTCTCGGTACTCGGCAGGCTCACCCCTGCCAGATCGGACGGCAGGGCCAGTTGCTGCTCGGCGGCAGCAATCCGGGTGCGGAGTGTCTCCAGGCTGGGGCCGGTGGTCGGGACCGCCACACCGAGCCCGCCGAACAGCGCGCCGAGGCCGCTCTCCTCCATCAGATTTGTCACCTGCTCAGCCGCCGCGAGCTTGCGGCGGGCCTTGTCGAGGGCCGCTCTGGTGCGGGCTTGTACCTCGGCATGTTCGGCCCGTGCAGCATCAATCCGCCCCCCCTCATTGGCGTCGAGCAGAGACAGACAGGCCGGGGCCAGGCGTTCGCGGGCCTCGGCCTCCAGGGCGCGCGGGGCGAGTACGGTGTAGCAGACCCCGGTCCAGAGGCCGGCGGCGAGGGCCGAGCCCAGTGCCCAGTCGGGCAACTCTTTGATCAGCGACAGCATGGAACCTCCTCTAGCGGGTCTGGCGGCGGGACCGGGTCAGGGTGCGCACCATGCGCCGGGCGGCGTGGTCGATGGCATCGAGGCGCTCGCTGGCACGGCGCTGGACATTGGCCTCGGCACGGGCTGCGAGGGATTGCTCGCGGGCGAAGGCGGTGGTGGGTCCGAGGCTGGGCGGCTTTGGACCGCCGGCACGGCTCAGGCGGGCGTGGGGCGGCTGGATACGCTGCAGACGCTTGGTCTCGGCCTTGATCCAGCGCGGGCGCATCTTCTCGGTGTGGGCGGTGGCCTTGGCGCGCAGGCGCTCGGCGCGCTGGGCGATGCCTTCCGGCGAGCGGTTATCGCGGGGCGTGCGGCTTGCCTGCATGGTTGGGATGGCACGGGCAAAGCCCTGCTTGGCCTTCCGGGCGAGATCGGGGCGGTAGCGGGTATCCTCGGCCATGGCGGGCCTCCTCGGTGGGGACTGGAGCGGGTGGGCGATGAGAGCTGGAAGTCGTCAGGGCGGTGCCTGCCAATGGCGCAGGAAGCGCACCGGCGGGCAGCCGCCCTGCTTGTCGGCGGTCTTGAAGCCGTCGAGGCCGAGATAGTGGCAACGCCATGCACCATCGCGCTTGGCCTCGCCGATGATGGCGTGGGGGGTGCCGAAAGTGGCGATCAGCGCCGCCACCACGGCGACAAGGCCGACCCAGCGGAACGACTGCAGCCTCAACCACGGCACACGGAGGGGCCGGTTGCCCTGGCGCTCGATGGCCAGGGCGCGGGCGCGGCGTTCTTTAAGATCGGGGATAGTGGGCGCCCCGAGCTCGGTCGCGTCGCGACCATACTGCAAGGTGAGCCGCGTGATGGGGGACTTGGCGTGGCGCTCGTGGGGGTTGTCGGCGGCCAGGTGCTTGAAGGGCTCGACTTCGAACCAAGGCAGTTTGGCAAGCCGGATCGGGCGCAGCCCCGGCACCAGCAAAATGGCCGCGCCGCGGTCGAGGGCCAGGATGTCCTCGGGGGGCAGCAGGCGGCGCCCGGCCTCGCCGAGGGTGGTGCTCGGCATCTGGCCGGGCTGGCCGGCAAAGCCCACCGAGGCGGTCTTGACGGTGACATCGCCGATCCGCTTAGAGATCTCCTCGGCGGTCTGCAGATCGGCGACTGCGAAGACCATCTCGGCGCAGTTGGTGCGGATGCTCTTGGCCTGGTGTCGGCCATAGACCCGCTCCAGCGAGGCCTCGGATTGGTAGAGCAGCGCCATGGAGAGCTTTGCCGAGCGCATCAGTTCGAGTTCCTGTACGGCGGTGGGCACGGGCAGGTTGGTGGCCTCGTCGGCGAGGAAAAACACCGGGCGGCCCTCGCGGTGGCGCTTGAGGGCTTGCAGGCGCGCGGTTTGCTGGAGTGCGTTGCTCTTGGCGAAGACGGCGATGCGGTCGCTCGGGATCAGATCGAACAGCACCACCGGCGGGCGGCTCGGATCGCGCAGCGTCTTGGGGTCGAAGTCGTGGCGGGTGCCGATGCGCCCCAGCGTCGAGGAGGGTTTGAAGACGGCATAGGCGGCTGCAGCCCCTGCCAAGTGGCTTTCGAAATGTTCTGGGTTTGCCCTGCTCTTCTCCAGAAAGCTCGCCGCAAGTGTGGCCAGATCGCCGCCCAGCAGATCGCTGTCGCGGCACCAGCGCATCAGGCGGCGGAAGCGGTGGGCATCGGTCAGCGTCGCCCAGAGCACGGCCGGGGTGCAGCGCTCGGGCTCGAAGACGGCCAGACCGGTCAGCGCGATCACGGCGGCGTTTTGCT
>JBCDHK010000461.1:0-2705 GCA_038750185.1 Pseudomonadota bacterium | reverse complement strand
TCGGGCACCACGGCAGCGAGGCTGACCAAGCTGCCCTCCGAGCCGATGACATAGCTTGTCAGCAGATGCTCATCGCCCGAGCCCATCACCGCGATATGGGGGGCTACGGCGTGTACCAGACGGCGGTTGGCCTCGTAGGTCGCGACCTCCCAACTGCCCTCCTTGATGCCGATCACCCGCGCCAGCGTGCAAAGCGCGCCCAGCGTCTCGGGCGGATAGGCCATGCGCCCGGCGGCGACGGAGGCTTGGAACAGAAACAGCGGACAGCGCGTGGCCTCCAGGACAGCGCGGTGGTGATCGAGCACCATCTCGCGCTCCTGGTAGAGCGCCCAGCCATTGGGGGGAAACACCATGATCGCATCGGCGCCAGCGGCCTCGGCCTTTGCAGCCTGGGCCGCGGCCACGGCGGCGCTTTCGGCATTGACCCCGACCACCAGCGCTGTTGCCGGTGCCGCCGCGCGCGCGATCTCGATCACGCGGCGCTGATCGGCAGGCGCCATCGCCACGTTTTCGCCGGCATGGCCGTTCAGCAGAAAACCTGCCAGCCCTGGCACGCGAGCCAGTTTGGCGAGGAAGGCACCAAGGCGGGCCTCGTCGATGCCAGCGCCCGGCGCCAGCGGGCAGGGTGTGGCGGCGAAGATGCCGCGGGGGGGCTGGAGGGCGTCCATCGGCGGGCTCAGCCGGTTGCGCGCAGGCTGTTCATGCCGCCATCCAACAAGCGCTCGACGGGAAACAGCGGCAGTGCCGGCTCGCGCCCCAGCATGTGCTCGGCCAAAAGCGTGGCGATGTAGGGGCCGCTGGTGTAGCCCGAATGCACGCTGGCGCAAACGAAGGCCTCTGGCAGGCCCGGCAGCGGGCCGACCGCGGGCATGGCATCGGCGGTCTCGGCCTCCAGCCCGGCCCAGGCGCGCAGCAAACGGCCCTGGCGCAACGCCGGCACGGCATGGCAGGCCAGACGCAGATTGCCGACCAACGCCTCAGGGCGCAGCGCCTCGGCCCCGCGCTCGCGGTCGCCCATGCCCTGCCAGCCGCCGCCGATCACCACGCTGCCGTTGGCGAATTGCTTGAGCGACAACAGCCCGCTCGCGATGCCAAGCACCGTGCGCATGACCGGCGCCATGGGCTCGGTGACGCCGACTTGGTTGACCAGCACCTTGATCGCCAAGTCGATGCCGAGCCAAGCGCACAGTGTTTCTGTCCAGACCCCGCCGCAAAGCGCAAGGCGGCGCCCGGCGATGCGCCCACCCCCGGCCAGGCGCGCGGTGTAGCCGGTGCCGTCGGGCTCGATGCCCTCGACGGGGGTGTGCTCTAGAAGATGCACGCCCGCCTCCTGGAGCGCGCGGCGAAAGCTGCGCCCGGTCAGATAGGCCTGGGCGTGGCCGTCTACGGGGCAATGCGCGGCCAGGATCGGATGGGTCGAGAGGCCCGGCTCGATCTCGCGCGCACGGGTGGGGCTTACGATCTGGATCGGCGCACCGGCCTCGCGGCGCAGCCCCGCGCGGTGGTGCAATACCTCGGCCTCGGCTTCGGTAAAGGCGAGCGAGAGCCCGTCACACACCGTGACGCCCACGTCGTGGCCAAGCCAGTCGCGCGCCCGCGCCCAAAGAGCATGGCCTTGCAGCGCGTAGGGGATCAGCGCCACGCGGGTCATCTGCATGGTCAGCGTGCCGGCATTGACGCCAGACGCAGCCCGGGCCAGCGCATCGCGCTCGACCAGCGCCACCGTCATGCCGCCGCGGGCGAGAAACAGCGCCAGCGTGGCGCCGAGGACGCCGCCGCCGATCACCAGCGCATCGTGACGGGTGGTCTCGGGGTGGGGCGCGCTCATAGCGGTGCGGGCTCGGGCACGGGGATGTCGGTGTAGTCGAACGCGCCGATCATGGCGGCCAGCGGCAGCGGGCGCAGCGGCACGCGACCGGTCCATTGTCCGGCGGTGCGGCGGGCGGTGTCGATGTCGGGGGCGCGGCCAAGGGCCACCAGGCGCAGCGCCAGTAGCTCGGCCACCACATCGCCACAGTCGCGGCCCTGGCGCGGTCCCATGGCGCAGCGGGTGAAGTGTTTGAGTTGGTTGAGATCGTGGGCGCCGTCGTCGATGGCGGCTTCGATTTCGGCACGGCTCAGCCCTTCGTCGGGGCAGACCAGGGTGTCGGGGGGGATCGCTGCTGTCATGGCGGGGTGTTGTGCGCTCAGACGAGCCAAGGCGCGGGCGCGGTGCAGGACCCGGTTGGCCTTGGTGGTGGCGGGCGCCGCATGGCCCAACGTGCGCGCGATGGCCGCACCGGCGCGCGTACCGGTGAGGGTGGCGGCCTCGGGACCGAGAACGCCCCCTGCATCGCCTGCGACCCAAAGGCCCGGCACGCTGGTCTGTCCCGTCTCGTCAAGCCGTGGGCTCCAGCCGCCGAGGGCGCGCGCGAACACGTGCTCGGCGCGCAGCAGGCGGGTGATCTCGGTGGCAGGCGCAGCCCCGTGGCCGACGACCAGCGCATCCGCTGCGACCGCCCACTCGCGCGTGCCCGGCAGCGGCGCACCGGCGGCATCGACGGCGCCGAGCACCACGCGCTCGACCCGGTCCCGGCCCTCGACCCGGCGCACGCCGGTGCGCAGACGCGCGCCCGCAGCCAGTCCGTCCAGCAGGGCCGCGAGCGCCGCGCGGTGAGGGCGTGCGCTGAGCCAGTCGCGCGTGCCGGCCAGATCGGCAAGGGCTG
>JBCDHK010000460.1:0-2713 GCA_038750185.1 Pseudomonadota bacterium | reverse complement strand
TCTGCAACGCCCTAGTCCTGCGCCGTTCCGCCCGGAATCGCCCGACGCCTTACAACGGACCGGTTCGCCGGTCCGTTTTTTCATCGCGCCCCGAGCCTGTCATACCCACTTGCAGTGACCACCCACCACCCCGCGCGCCCGCATGGGCCCCGTTCCAGGGTATATTCAGGGGGCCCATGCGGGCGCGCGGGGTGGTGGGTGGTTTGCACGCAGTGCAACCTGGTATCAGTCGAACTTTGACTTAGCATTGGGCGAAAGCCACTTGCAGCGCACGAAAAATCGCCATTCCAGATCGATTGAGCCCTTAACTTTCCACATGGCGGGGTTGTGCCCTCGGCAATCCTTGTATTTATTTTTGGTGAACGCTGTAGTGCCGCAGCACCACCGAGGAGCGCCCATGCCGAGCGATCACCCTGCCGACGCCGCCAATAGTGCTTTTGTGGCCTTCGAGCGCGTCCAGAAAAGCTATGACGGCGAGACCCTGGTGGTGAAGGATCTCAACTTGGAGATGCCCAAGGGCGAGTTCCTGACCATGCTGGGGCCGTCTGGCTCGGGCAAGACCACCTGCTTGATGATGCTGGCCGGCTTTGAAACCGCCACCCACGGCGAGATCCGCCTCGATGGGCGCGGCATCAACAACATCCCGCCCCACAAGCGCGGCATCGGCATGGTATTTCAAAACTACGCCCTGTTTCCGCATATGACGGTGGCCGAGAACCTCTCGTTTCCGCTGGAGGTGCGCAAGATGGGCAAGGCCGAGCGCACTGAGAAGGTCAAGCGTGCGCTCGATATGGTGCAGATGGGCGCATTTGGCGGGCGCCGTCCGGCCCAGCTTTCGGGCGGCCAGCAACAGCGCATAGCCCTCGCACGCGCCTTGGTCTTCGAGCCCGAACTGGTGCTCATGGACGAGCCGCTGGGTGCGCTCGACAAGCAACTGCGCGAGCACATGCAGTTCGAGATCAAACACATCCACGAACGCCTCGGCGTCACCGTGGTCTACGTCACCCACGACCAGCAGGAAGCGCTGACCATGTCAGACCGCATCGCCGTCTTCAACGACGGCGTGGTCCAGCAACTCGCGCCCCCGCCCGTGCTCTACGAGCAGCCCGACAACGCCTTCGTGGCTGCCTTCATCGGCGAGAACAACAAGCTCGGCGGGCGCGTCATCGGCCTCGACGGCGACGAGGCGCGTGTGCGCGTTGAAAGCGGTGCCGAGGTCAGCGCCAAAGCGGTCAACTGCAGCGGCCTCGACCAGCCCACCATGCTCTCGATCCGCCCCGAGCGCGTCATCATCGGCGATACCACCTGCGCCAACGCCATGCCGGGCAAGGTGGTCGAACTGATCTATCTCGGCGATCACATCCGCTGCCGGATGGAAGTGGCCGGCCAGGATGAGTTCATCGTCAAGATGCCCAACGCCCACGCCCACGCAGCCCTCAGGATCGGCGAAGAGACCACCGTGGGCTGGCACACCGAGGACTGCCGCGCCCTCGATGCTGCGTAGTAAGGGCGCCCAAGAGGTTCCGCCCGGCCTCCAAGCCGAGCCCGGCGGGCCGCCATACGTTTTCCGATCAAACCAAGTCAGGGAGTATCCCATGAAACTGCACCACCTACTGTCCGGCGCTGCCGCAGCAGCCCTCACCTTCGGCCTCTCGGCCCAGGCCCAAGAGATGGCCGATGAGATGACCATCGTCTCCTGGGGCGGCGCCTATTCGGCCTCCCAGCAAAACGCCTACCATGACCCCTACATGGAGAAGACCGGCGTCCAGATCATCAACGATGAGAGCTCCAACGAGGCCGTGGCCAAGCTGCGCGCCATGAACGAAGCCGGCAACGTCACTTGGGATGTGGTCGATGTGGTCGCCTCGGACGCCATTCGCCTTTGCGACGAGGGCTTGGCGCTGGAGATCGACTTCGACGAGCAGCTTGCGCCTGCACCCGACGGCACCTCGGCCTCGGACGACTTCGGCGATCTTCTGGTCTCGGACTGCTTCATCCCCCAGATCGTCTATTCGACCACCTTTGGCTTCCGTACCGATGTGGCCGAGTGGGAGGGCCGCGAGCCCGACGACATCTGCGATGTGTTCGATCTCGAAGCCTTCCCCGGCAAGCGTTCGCTGGAGAAGCGCCCGATCAACAACATGGAGTGGGCGCTGCTTTGCGACGGTGTCGCCAAGGCCGATGTCTATGACATGCTCGAGACCGAGGAGGGCGTGGCCAAAGCCTTTGCCAAGCTCGACACCATCAAGGACGAGGTGATCTGGTGGTCGGCCGGCGCCGAGACCCCCCAGCGTCTGGCCGACGGCGAGGTCGTGATCGGCTCGACCTATAATGGGCGTCTGTTTGCGCTCATCGAGGAGCAGGACCAGCCGGTCAAGATGCTCTGGGATGCCCAGGTGTTCGATCTCGATGGCTGGATCATCCCCACGGGCCTGTCGGAAGAGCGTCTGAACCGCGCGCTGCACTACGTGAGGTTCGCGACCGACACGCAGCGTCTGGCCGACCAGGCGAAGTGGATCAGCTATGGCCCGGCGCGCGCGTCCTCGGCCCCGCTGGTGGGAAAGCATGCCGAGCTCGGCATCGACATGGCGCCTCACATGCCGACCGACCCGAACAACGCCAAGAACACCTTCCTCTACAACTACGAGTGGTGGGCGGATAACCGCGACGATCTGGACGCCAAGTTCCAGGCCTGGCTCGCGCAGTAAGCCGC
>JBCDHK010000459.1:0-2722 GCA_038750185.1 Pseudomonadota bacterium | reverse complement strand
TGGCGGGCACGGTGGGGCGGGCGGTTGGCAGAGGCTCGGCCTGTCGTTCGGGCTCGTGCGACATATCATTCATGGCGGTCCTGGGCTCCACATTCGACAGATGCGCTAGCATGGCGCGGGCCGGTGTGGAATGTCCTGTGGACCAAAAATTACCATCGGGGATAACCCCCGCTTTGCCTGTGGACAAGCCAAGGCCGGAGGAGCGCACATGCCAACCAAGTACCTGCACACCATGATTCGGGTCCATGATCTCGATAAGACCAAGGCGTTCTTGGAGGAATATCTCGGCCTCGAAGAAACCCGGCGCAGTGAGTCGGAGGCGGGCAAGTTCACGCTGGTCTTCATGTGCGCGCCGGGCCAGCCCGAGGCGCCGGTCGAGCTGACCTACAACTGGGGCTCGGAGGAGGAATACGGCCACGGCCGCGCCTTTGGCCATCTCGCCTACGGGGTCGAGGACATCTACGCCACCTGCCAGAAGATGATGGACGCCGGCATCACCATCAACCGTCCGCCGCGCGATGGGCGCATGGCCTTCGTCAAGACGCCCGACGGTCTCTCCATCGAGTTGCTCCAGCAGGGCGCGCCACTGCCCAAGCAGGAGCCTTGGGCCTCGATGGGCAACACTGGCTCCTGGTGAGACCTGAGGTTTTTCAAAAAAACTACGAGAGTGTGTCGACGTGGCCCTTCCCCCCGGCGAAAACCCGGGGCACTCTAAGGCCATGTCGGCCCGCTCTCGCACCCTCTTGGCACGTGTTGCCTTTGCGCCTTTGGCGCTGGCCGCTGTGCCGGCTCAGGCGTGCGAATTGGCGCTAGCCTTTGCGCTCGATGTCTCGGCCAGTGTGGATGCGCGCGAGTATCGCCAGCAGATCGATGGACTGGCTGCGGCGTTGGTCGAGCCGCGCGTGGTCGAGGCGGTGTTGGCCCAGCCCGGCGGTATCGCTTTGGCTGCCTATGAGTGGAGCGGGCGTTATCAGCAGGACGAGATCGTCCATTGGACGCGGATCGAGACCCGCGATTCCTTGGCGGGCTTTGTCGCGCGGCTGCGCGCCCACACCCGTGCTTATGACGAATTCCCGACGGCCATCGGCTATGCGCTGGGTCACGGCGCGGTGCTGATGCGCTCGGCGCCCGATTGTGCGCGGCGTGTGATCGATATCTCGGGGGATGGTGTGGGCAACGAAGGGTTTTCGCCGGCCATCGCCTATCGTGAGTTCGAGTTCGATGCCATCACCGTCAATGGCCTGGCCATCGGCGGCACCGATCCAGAAGTGATCGAGTACTACCGCGCCGAGATCCCGCATGGACCGGACGCGTTCGTCGAGGTGGCGCGCGATTTCGACGACTATCCGGCCGCGATCTTGCGCAAGCTGTTGCGCGAGATCGAGGGCCCGCAATATGTGCGGGCTGAATGAGCGTGCGTCGGATGCGGGCAGTGCTAGTGGCGCTCGCGTTGGCTGCGCCGTTGCCTGCGGCGGCCTGTGCGGTCGAACTGGTGCTGGCGCTCGATGTCTCGCGCTCGGTCGATAGCCGCGAGTATCGTTTTCAGATCGAGGGGCTGGCCGAGGCACTGCGCGACGAGGCGGTTGTTCAGGCCATCACCACGCTGCCGGAGGGGGTGATGGCCACCGTCACCCAGTGGTCGGGTCCGCTCTCGCAGGACCAGAGCGTCGGCTGGCACCATCTGACCCAGGCAGCGGCGGTGGCAGACTTTGCCGATGAGGTGCAGGCCATGGAGCGGCGCTACTATGCCTCCTACACGGCCATCGGCGAGGCGCTGGCCCATGCCGGGGCGGTGGCGCGCACCAATCCGCGTGTTTGTGCGCGGCGGGTGATCGATGTCTCGGGCGACGGCGTCAACAACCGCGGTCGCCCGCCGGGGCCTCTGGCCGATGCGCTGGTGGACGAGGGCTTTACCATCAATGCGCTGGTGATTCGCTGGGGACAGCGGCGCGACCGAGCCGCGTATTTTCGCCGCCATGTGGCGCGCGGCCCTGGCTCGTTCGTCGAGATCGCCGACGGTTTCGAGGACTATGAGCGTGCCATGAAACGCAAGCTGCTGCGCGAACTCGGCTTTCAGATGGTGAGACGATGATCCGCACGCTCTCAGTGGCTCTACTGGCCCCCCTATTGGCTTTTGCCGCGCCTGCGGCTGCCGGTTGCAAGCTGGCGCTGGTGCTGGGGCTCGACATTTCCTCGTCGGTCAATGCACGCGAGTATGCCATTCAGCTGGGCGGGCTGGCCGATGCCTTTCGCAAGCTCCAGGTCCAGGAGGCGATCCTGACGCCTCAGGGGGCCTCAGTCGCGGTGATGGCGTTCGAGTGGTCGGGCCAGAAGCAGCAGTCGGTGATCGCCGATTGGACGTTGCTCGACAGCCCCGCCTCCATCGCCGCCTTTGCCGATCGGCTGAACGCACACCGGCGTACCGCCTCGACGCTGCCGACGGCGGTGGGCCAGGCGCTGTCGTTTGCCGCCGAGCAGTTTCGCCGCGCGCCGCCTTGTACGCGCCGCACCGTCGATATTTCGGGTGATGGCGAGAACAACGACGGCCCAACGCCCAACCAGGTCCGCGCCACCGGTGCGCTGGCTGGGCTGACCGTCAACGGTCTGGTAATCCAGGGCGCCTACCCCAACCCGGCGATCTTTTACCGCGCGCAGGTGATGCAGGGGCCGGATGCTTTCGTGGCGCTGGCGCGTGATTTCGATGACTATCCGGCGGTGATCG
>JBCDHK010000458.1:0-2734 GCA_038750185.1 Pseudomonadota bacterium | reverse complement strand
GGACAAAGCGGGCTACGGCTCGGCGGCGGGCTATCATGAGAGTGTCGAGATCCGGGTGCCCGACATCGGTGATTTCACCGATATTCCCGTGATCAACGTACTGGTGAGCGAGGGCCAGGAGGTCGCCGCCGAAGACCCGCTGATCGAGTTGGAGTCCGACAAGGCCACCATGGAAGTGCCGAGCCCCATGGCCGGCAAGATCGTGGCGCTCAAGGTGAAAGAGGGTGACAAGGTCTCAGAGGGCTCGGTGATCGCCACCCTCTCCACCGGCGAGACGGCGGTGGAGGAGCCAGCGGCCCCTGCGGCACCCGCGCCTGCCTCGACGCCCACTAAACCGGTGACGGGCGACATCCACGCGGGGCTCGTGGTGCTGGGCTCGGGCCCTGGCGGCTATACGGCGGCCTTCCGCGCCGCCGACCTCGGCCTCGATGTGGTGCTGATCGAGCGCAACCCGACGCTGGGCGGTGTCTGCCTCAATGTGGGCTGCATCCCGTCCAAGGCGCTCCTCCACGCCGCCAAGACCATCACCGATGCCGAAGACATGGCCTCCCACGGCATCACGCTCGGCAAGCCCCAGATCGATTTGGATAAGCTGCGCGGCTGGAAGGACGGCGTCATCGCCAAACTGACGGGCGGGCTCTCGGGGCTTGCCAAAGGCCGCAAGGTGCGCGTCGTCGAGGGGGTGGGGGCTTTTGCCTCGGCCAATCTGATCCGCGTCACGGGCCATGATGGTAACGAGCAGATGATCTCCTTCGACCACGCAATCATCGCGGCGGGCTCTGAGCCGGTCAAGCTGCCCTTCGTCCCCCACGACGACGAGCGGGTGATCGATTCGACCGGTGCGCTGGAGCTACGCGACATTCCAAAACGCCTGCTGGTGCTCGGCGGCGGCATCATCGGGCTGGAGATGGCCTGCGTCTACGATGCGCTCGGCTCGAAGATCACCGTGGTCGAACTGATGGACCAGATCATCCCCGGCGCCGACAAGGACATCGTCAAGCCGCTCCATAAGCGCATCGAAAAGCGCTACGAGGCGATACACCTCAAGACCAAGGTCACCGCGGTGGAGGCCAAGAAATCGGGGCTGAAGGTGACGTTTGAGGGGCCGGACGGCACCTCCACCGACACCTTCGATCGGGTGCTGGTGGCCGTCGGGCGCCGGCCCAACGGCAAGACCGTCGGGCTCGAGAACGCCGGTGTGTCGATGGACGAGCGTGGCTATGTGCCCGTGGACAAGCAACAGCGCACCAACCAGCCGCATATCTTTGCCATCGGCGATAACGACGGCCAGCCCATGCTCGCCCACAAGGCAGTGCATGAGGGCAAGGTGGCGGCCGAGGTGATCTCGGGGCGCAACCGCGTCTTCGATGCCCGCGTGATCCCGTCGGTCGCCTACACCGACCCCGAAGTCGCCTGGGCCGGTCTCACCGAGGCCGAGGCCAAGGCGCAGGGGGTCAAGGTCGGCAAGGGGGTGTTTCCTAGGGCGGCCTCCGGGCGCTCGCTCTCCAATGGGAGCGACGAGGGGGTGACCACGGTGCTCTTCGATCAGTCCACCGAGCAGATCATCGGCGCAGGCATCGTGGGCACCAACGCGGGCGATCTGATCTCGGAGGTGGCGCTGGCCATCGAGATGGGGGCCGATGCCACCGACATCGCCCACACCATCCACCCCCACCCCACGCGCTCGGAGACGGTCAACTTCGGCGCCGAGATGTTCGAGGGCACGATCACCGATCTGATGCCGCCCAAAAAGCGCTGATCTGGTGGGGGGCTGATAGGGAGGCTGGACAAGCCTCCCATCGACACCAGAAAAGGGACTGTGTTGCCCTGTCCCCCGAGCCCCGTTGATGCATGTCCCAGCCCTCGGCCGAGAGCGTAGTGCCTGAAAAGCCCGCGACGATTTGGCTGTGCTGTTGCGAGGCGGGGCTTGGCGGCGAGGGGGTGCCTTCGGCCTTGGCCCAGGCTGCGCGCGCGTTGGCGGCGGTGGGCGTGCACTATCCTCTCGATCCGCTGGCGCGGCGCCGGGCTGAGGCCGGGTGCACCGTGGCCGCGCATCTCACGGCGGCGGCGCCGGTGCTCATCGACAGCCATCCCGGCACGCTGCTCCTCACCTGCGCCGGGCTGCCCGAGCCTGCGCTCTTGGAGACGCTTGCTGCCTCGCGCGCGCGCTTGCGTGTTCTGGTGGTGGTGCGCGATCCGCTCGAAGATGCGCTGGCGTGCTACCAACAGGCACTCAAAACCGGCGCTTCTGAGGCTTTTGAGGCGTTCTTGGAGCGCTATCACGCCCCCCAGCGCCTGCAACGCCTCGCTTGCCATCTGGGTGAGGCTGGCGTGGCGCACACCGTTCTCAACCGAGACCGCCACGATCTGCCAGCGTTGCTCGCGCGCCTTGGCGATTGGCTCGGTCTAGTGCCTGGGACGCTGCACCCGGTCGCCTCTGAGCGCGGGCTTACCGCGTCCGAACTGATCTTCCAGCGCGCGTACAACCGCCACAACCCGCCCGAAGCGGCGCGGCTGCTCTCGCTCGCGCTTTGCCGGGGCTTGCCCGATCTCGACCCCGGGCTGCCGCCGGTGCGCCCTGCCGTTCTCAAGGACTTTGCCGCGCGCATGGGCGAGGCCATCGCCGCCGATACCGTGCTGAGCGCCACTGAGCGCTACCGCCTCGACGCGCCACCAGCCTTGCTGGCGCGCTTTGTGCGCCCCGACCGCCAGGCGATCCATCACCTCAGCGCCG
>JBCDHK010000457.1:0-2737 GCA_038750185.1 Pseudomonadota bacterium | reverse complement strand
CGCTCATGCTCTCGGGGGCAGCGCTGGGGTATCGGCGGCGGGGGGCGTTGGCAGCGCCCGTTGTGGCCACCAAGCTGGCGGCGGTCGAGGCCGAGCGCTTGTTGCTTACCCAAGCGGTCCAGGAGGTCGTCGCACCTGCTCAGATGGGCGGGGTCGGCTTTGAGGCGGCGGGGCCTGCGCCTTCGCTTGAGGCCTCGTGGTCGGCGCGCCGGCGTGCCGTGCTGGCGCTCACACGCGCACGCAAATTGCCCACGGATGCGGTGGTGCTGATCGGTGGACGGCCTGCTGAGCGAGGCTGGGCCGAAGCCGGGTGGCTGGCGCGCTACATCGAGGCCGAGACCTATTTCGGCGAGGAGCCGCGATGGGCATGACCCTCTCGCTCACGGCCATCACCGACGAGGAGATCAATCGGATCAGCACCGATCAGGACGCGCTCGATGCCTACGTCGAGGCCCAGGAAGCGGCGCTGGAGAGCGGCCAGCCCACGCCTGAGAGTGTCGATCTCGATAAGGCCTGCCACGCGGTGCACGTGCTGGTCAGCGGCTCGATTGCCGAGAACGATACACCGGCCAGTCTGCTGCTTGGCGGCGCGCCGTTGGACGAGCCTGAGGAGGACGGCTTCGGCGCCGGGATCTACGCGATGGCGCGCGCGGACAAGGTCCAGGCCTTTGCCGCGCTCTTGGAGGCGCTCGACGACGACACCCTGCGCACCCGCATCGCCGAGGGCGCGCTGGCGGCGCCCGAGATCTACCCCCACACCTGGCAGCGCAACGAGGCTGGCGATGTGGCCTGTCTGCTCGCCTACGCCCGCGACGTGCGCCGCTTCTTAGCTGCGCGTGTGGCGGCTGGCGAGGGGGTGCTGATCAACCTCGGCTGAGCCCGGAACGCTGCTTGGCGTCCAGGCCCTTTTCCAACCATCAGCCCTTGGCTTTGCGCCGCAAGAGCGCCAGCCCAGCCAACCCCGAGACCAGCAGCCACGCCGGTGCGGGCAGCGGCACTGGCGTGGCGCTCAGGTTGATACCCGACAGGAAGCCGCTCGACGGGCCAAACAGCACCGGGCTGCAATCAAAGCAAAGCCCCAGCACGGACGTGCCAAAGCTGGGCGGCGCGCTCAGCGGCAGAGTGGCCACCGGCGTGTCGAGCGTATCGCTGACGATCAGGCCGATGGTAAACAACAGCGACCGCGGTGCGCCGAAGGGCGGCACACGGTCGATGTCGGTAAAGAGGAGCGGGAAGGCTCCGGCACGCACCGTATCGCCCACACTGCTGTCGAAGGTCTCGGTCACGAAGGAGGGATTGCTGCCGTCGCTGATGCTGAAGGCAAAGGCGGTGACGGTGTTGGTGTCGCTATCCCAATCGAACGAGCCGGCCGCCACCGAGCCGTCATCGAATGCGCCGGCGTTGAGCGTCCAGCGGATGGTGTCGGCCTGGGCGCTGATGCTGAGCCCAGCCAAAACCGCACCAACGGCGGCCAGTTTCACGATGTGCATGGCTTTAGTCCCCCCTTGAACACACGCATGCAAAGACATCGATACAGCTTAAGTACGAATCCGTGCGCACGTCTTCCCTTTGAGGCTGTCACCCTGCCAACGCGCGGTCACTTTCGGAAGCGCTTTCCATAACGGCGCGAAGATGCCGCATGCTGGCTCCAAGCCCATCGCAGGCCCTCTGCGGCTAGGCAAGCGCGCACGCACTTGGTATCACCCGCCCGTCATGACAGCGGGGGACAGCGCATGAAGATCATTGCGGGCAACGCCAACCGCCCCGTGGCCGAGGCGATCGTACGCCGCATCTCGGCCCACCGCGGCGAACGCCTCAAGCTGACCGAAGCGCGTGTCGAGCGCTTCAACGACGGCGAGATCTTCGTCGAGATCCACGACAACGTCCGCGGCGAGGACGTGTTCGTGATCCAGCCGACCTCCAAACCCGCCAACGACAACCTGATGGAACTGTTGGTGCTGGCTGACGCGCTGCGCCGCTCCTCAGCCCGGCGCATCACCGCGGTCATGCCCTATTTCGGCTACGGCAGGCAGGACCGGCGCACCTCGGCGCGCACCCCGATCTCGGCCAAGCTGGTCGCCAATATGATCGACCGCGCCGGCATCGACCGCGTGCTGACCATGGATCTCCACGCGGGCCAGATCCAGGGCTTCTTCGACATCCCCGTCGACAACCTCTATGCCGCGCCCGTCTTTGCCCTCGACGTCAAGTACCACTTCAAGGGGCGCGACGATGTGGTGGTGATCAGCCCTGATGTGGGTGGTGTGGTGCGCGCGCGCGATCTGGCCAAGCGCATCGATGCGCGGCTGGCCATCGTCGACAAGCGCCGCGCGGGTGCGGGTGAGATCGATGAGATGCTGCTGATCGGCGATGTGCGCGAGCAGACCTGCCTGATCGTCGACGACATCTGCGATACCGCGGGCACGCTCTGCAAGGCGGCGCTGCTGCTCAAGGAGGAGGGCGCGGCCTCGGTCCACGCCTACACCAGCCACGGCGTGCTCTCCGATCCCGCGGTCGAGCGCATCGATGGCTCGGTCCTGGAGACGCTGGTGATCACCGACAGCATCGAGCCGACCCAGGCGGTCAAGAATGCCGCCAACATCCGCATCGTGCCGGTGGCGCCGCTGTTTGCGCAGTCGATCATCAACGTCACCCACGACACCTCGGTCTCGTCGCTGTTTGTCGAGGACTTGCTGGGGCCGCTCTATGAGAGCCTCTATGGGCTGGATTGAGGTGG
>JBCDHK010000456.1:0-2758 GCA_038750185.1 Pseudomonadota bacterium | reverse complement strand
CTCGATCCAAGCGATAAAGCCCGCCACGGTCGGCGTCGCCTTGGCCTCGTAGTCGAGGGCTTGGGCGAGCAGTTCGTCGATCACCTCGGCGGCCTCCGTGCCAAGGCGCGCAAGCAGGCGGGACTGGCCGTCGTGGGCAATCAGGATGCGTTCGAGAAACTCGTAAGGGCGCAGGAAATCGGCGCGCGCGGCCAGATCGGTCAGCATAGCAACCTCGCGCGGGTGGCGGTCCTCGGCGGCAAGGACAGCAGTCCAAAGCGTGCCTTGGCGGGGGTGCGCCAGGGCAAACAGCGCCTCCTCATCGACATCGCAAAGCGGCGAACGCAACACCGCCGCCAGCGAGAGATCGTCAAACCGATTGAGCACCGCCTTGGCCAGCGCCAGCAGATCGCGCACGGCCAGTTCCTCGGCCAGCGCCAGCCGGTCGGCGCCGGCGACGGGCACGCCGTGGCCTTTGAGGGCGCGGATCAGGGTGCGATCGAGCAGGCCGCGGCTGCGCACCAACACCAGAATGTCACCCGGGCGGACGGGACGCGGCGGGCGTCCGGCCCGTGCAGGCAACGCCTCGGAGGCGATCATGCGCGCGATCTCGGCGGCGAGGCTGCGCGCGAGCGTGATGCGCGGGTCGCCGGGGGTTGGGGCGTCGACGGGGCGCTCCCAGTCCGGTGTGCGCTCGACGC
This sequence comes from Pseudomonadota bacterium, assembly GCA_038750185.1. Classification (GTDB taxonomy): domain Bacteria; phylum Pseudomonadota; class Alphaproteobacteria; order Rhodobacterales; family Rhodobacteraceae; genus Thermohalobaculum. The sequence continues at coordinate 2,078 of JBCDHK010000456.1, read as the reverse complement.
TCTCGCGGGCGGTGAGCGGCCAGAGGTCGATGCGGGCGGGATCGCCGCTGCGCGCGGCTTGGTGTTGGACGGGCGTGCTGGCCAGGGGCGGCCCTTCGGCAAATACCGCATCGACAAAGCCCAGCACCCCAGGCGCCGAGCGAAATGAGGTCCTTAGTTCGGGGCGTTCCAGGCGGGCGCCGACATCGCCAAGACGGCTGGCGAAATCCCCGCGCATCTCGGAGAACGCCTGCGGCTCGGCGCCCTGGAATGAATAGATCGACTGCTTTTCATCACCGACCACGAACACCGTGCGCCGTTCGTCGCGCGCGCCCTGACCGGCGAAGAACTCCTCGGTGATGGCCCGGATCACGCGCCATTGGGCGGGGGCGGTGTCCTGGGCTTCGTCGATCAACACATGGGCGATGCCGGCGTCGAGTTTGTAGAGCGCCCAGGCGGCCATGTCCGAGTGGGTCAGTAGATCACCGGCGCGGGTAATCAGATCGTCGAAATCGAGCTGGGCGCGTGCGGCTTTGGCCGCATCGTAACGACGCAGCAGAGCACGGGCGAAACGGTCGAGATCGCGGGCACGCGCGGCGGTCTCGGCAGCGGCGAGGTGGTCGCGTGCGGTGATGGCCCAGTCGGCGAGGCGGGCTGCGAGGGTGTCGGCTTCGGGATGGGCGGTGCGCAGGGCGTTGGTGATCAGGTTTTTCTTAAGCGTGTTATCCTTGGTCAACACGGCGCTTGCAAGCGCATCGATACTGGCAACGGGATCGTTGCCCCCGCCCGAGAGCGCCCCCAACGCAGCACTGGCTTGTTGAGCGGTTTTGCCCCCCTCGGCCAAGAGCGGCGCCAGAGCGCGCACGGTCTCGGCCAACGCCGGATCGCTGAGCGCATTGCGCGCCGCCTCAGCACGGTCGGCTGGGGGTGGCGCGCCATAGAGCGCGTGCAGACGGGTCTCGATATCGACGCCGCGAAAGGCGGCACGCCGGGCCAGGAGCTCGCGGATCAGCCCGTTGATGTCGCCCTCGTTGAGCCGCGCGGCGATGGCGTCAAAGGCACGCTCAAACCCGGCCTCAGCGGCTTCGGCCATCTCGGCACGGATGCGCGACAGCATGGCCCAAGCATCACGGTCGTCGAGGATCTCAAAGCGCGGCGACACGCCAGCCTCCAGCGGAAAGCGGCGCAGCAGCGCCTCGCAGAAAGCGTGGATGGTCTCGATCTTGAGCCCGCCCGGCGTCTCCAGCGCCTCGGCAAACAAGCGGCGCGCGCGGGCCAGACGCTCGGGCTCGGCCAGGGGCTCGGGCAGTCCTTGCAGCGCGGCCAACTCAGCACCGAGGGCGGCATCGGGCGCCATGGCCCAGCCACCGAGCAGCGTGAACAGGCGTTGTTGCATCTCGGCGGCAGCGGCTTTGGTGTAGGTCAGGCAGAGGATGCGCCCAGGCGCTGCGCCCTCCAAGAGAAGCCGCGCAACGCGTTGGGTCAGCACCCGCGTCTTGCCCGAGCCCGCATTGGCGCCAACCCAGGCCGAGACCCGCGGATCGGCGGCCAGCGCCTGCTCGGGCGTGGGGTGCGCGGCGGCTGGGAGCATGGGCGCTTCGGGGCGGTTCATTCCTCAATACCCTCCCATTCGCGCCGGCGCGCCAGGTGGTCGTAATCGCCCTCGTCGTCGGTGCGCAGCGGACGCCCACGGGCGTAGAACGGCGCGCCCTGGTCGTAGGCTGCGATCAATTCCGAGAGGCGGGCGAGATGGCTGGCGGTCTCCTCGCCCAGGGTCTCGTGCCGATATTCCTTGCCACCGGACTTGGCGCCGGTCAGCCCGATATAGGCGCCGGTGGTGGCCTGTGTCGGGGGCAGCCCCTCAAAGCCGCCGCGCTCCAGGATGGCTGACTGCACGTGGAGCTGGTGGTTGAAGCCGGCTGCGACCTGATCCGCCGTCGGTGGATTGCCGGTCTTGTAGTCGATGATCGCCGCGTGGCCATCGGTTGCGAGGTCGATACGGTCGGCCTTGGCGCTCAGCGTGAAGGGGCCGTTGGGGGCATCGAGCACCAGGCTGCCCTTGCGCTCGACGGCGAGTGGATGGCCCTGGCGCCGGCGCG
>JBCDHK010000455.1:0-2776 GCA_038750185.1 Pseudomonadota bacterium | reverse complement strand
TCCCTGGGCCGTTCATTGCCGGGTCGCTCATTGCATCGTTTGGGTTGTGTCGAGCGGATCTTGGTGGGATGAGAGAGCACGCCACCGTTTCTCTGCTCAGGAGGCGTCCTTGGAAACCCATGTCCCAACCCTCTGCCAGCCGCCGCTCCCACACGCCCGTGCGCAAGAGCCGTATCGGGTGAAATGGTGAAGATCGCCGTCCTCGGACCGATCACCCCGTTTCGCGGCGGCATCGCCCGCCATACCACGGCCCTGGCACGGGCACTGGCCGCGCGCAGCGACACCACACTCGAGACACTGTCGTTCTCGCGGCTCTACCCCCGCCGGCTCTATCCAGGCGAGAGCGACCGCGACCCGGAGGCCCAGCCCCCCCAAGACCTCGCGCCACGCTTTGTCCTCGACACGCTGTCGCCGCTCAGCTGGCAGCGCACCACCCGCGCCCTGCTCCAGGCCCAGCCCGAGGTAGCCGTCCTGCCGGCCTGGACCTTCTTCGTCGCCCCAGCCCTTGGCACCGTGGCGCGGCGGCTAGCGCGCCGGGGGGTGCGCATCGTCACAGTGGCGCACAATGCCGGCGATCACGAGAGCGCTCGCTGGAAGTCGGCCGCGCTGCGCTATCAGCTGGGCGCCTCGCATCAGATCATCACCCACAACGCCCCCCTCGCGCGGGCACTGGAGGCGCTGGCCCCCGGTGTGCCGGTGTCGATCTCGCCACATCCGCTCTATGATGATTACCCCACGCCCTGCGGTCTGCTGCCCCGGCGCGCCCCGCTCGAACTGCTGATGTTTGGCCTGGTGCGGCCCTACAAGGGCCTGGATGTGCTGCTGTCGGCGCTGGCCCGTGTGCCGGCGGGGCGGGTCCATCTCTCGGTCGTGGGTGAGTTTTGGACCGATCTGCGCCAGACCGAGGCGCGCCTTGCCGCGCTTGGCATTGCCGATAGGGTCGAGATCGTGGCGCGCTATGTCAGCGATGCCGAGGCGGCAGAGTATTTCGCCAGAGCGGATGCGGCGGTCTTGCCCTATCTCTCGGCCAGCGGCTCGGGCGTGGCTGCACTGGCCCATTGGTATGGCCGCCCGGTGGTGGCGAGCGATGTGGCCGGTCTGGCCGAGGCCGTGGAGCCCGCCAAGACGGGCTGGCTATTTCCCGCCGGCGATGCCGAGGCGCTCGCCCGCCTCATCACGGAGGAGCTAAGCCCCGCGGCGCACCAAGCCATGGCACCCCATCTGGCCCGATTGCGCGAGCGGCTTTCCTGGGCGGGCTTTGCCGAGCATCTCCTCAAAGCCGCCGAAGCCGCACCGGCGCCGCCCTCATGAGCGGGCTGGCATGATCCCGGGCGCTGCACGCCTGCGCGCCCTATTCGCCGGGCCCATCGCCCGCGGCGCCACGCTCAGCCTTGCGATCCGGCTGATCGGGATCGCGGTGTCCTTTCTCCAGGCCGTGGTCGCAGCCCGGCTGCTCGGCACCGAGAACTACGGCATCGCCGCCGTCGCGATCGCAGCCGCAACCATGCTCGGCACACTATCGACACTGGGCCTCGGCACGCTCGCCGTGCGGGAAATCGCCCGCCAGCGCGCGCGCGGGAACTGGGGCGCGCTGCGCGGCTTTATCGGGGCCAGCTTGGGCGCGGTGGCGGTGGCGGGGCTGACGGGAGCGGCGCTCTTGGTGCTCTCGGTACTGTCGCTGTCGCTCTTTGCGCCGGTCTACCGTACGGCTGTGGCCTTGGGCGCGGTGCTGGTGGTGGTGGTCGCGGCAATCAAGCTGCAACGCGGCATGGCGCAGGGATTTGGCCGCATCCTCTCCTCCCAAGCGCCGGACGAAGTCGTGCGCCCGGTGCTCTTGCTGGTCTTTCTCGCCATCGTGGCCTCGTCCGGCGCGCCCTTGTCGCCAGAGCGCTATCTGCTGTTGCTTGCCGTGGCTGGAGGGCTGGCCCTGGCGCTGGGGCTTGTCGCACTCTGGCGTGCGATTTGCGCCATGGTGCCCCCAGCCCTGCCCCAGCACGAGGTGCGGCGCTGGACGGGCGAGGCCCTGCCCTTTCTCCAGATCGCAGCGGTCACGGCCGCCTTTTCTGAGGCCAACACGCTGCTGCTCGGTTGGCTGGCCGATCCGCGCGAGGCGGCGCTGTTTCAGCCGCTGGCACGGCTGTCGCCGCTGATGACCATCGCCATGCAGGCGGTTGCCATGCCCTTTGCCCCACGCGTGAGCGCACTCTTGGCCACGGGCGAGACGGCGCGTGTCATCGCGATCTCGCGCCAGGTCACGCTCACCACCACCGCGGCCACCCTGGCCCTGGTCGCAGCCATTCTCGCCGCCGCTCCAACGATCCTCGCCGCTTTTGGGCCCGAGTTCGTGGCAGCGGCGCCTGCACTCTGGTGGATTGCCGGGGCACAGTGCTTCAACGCCGCGTGCGGACCGGTCGGTCTGTTGTTGACGATGGCCAACCGCGCGGGGATGGCACTGCGCGCACAGGTGTTGGCCCTGCTGGCGATGCTACTGCTAGGCCTCGCGCTGATCCCTGGACTGGGTGCTGAGGGCGCAGCGATTGCCCTGGCGGCGGGCATCGTGACCTGGAATATCGCCATGCTGCGATGGGTGAGGCGCGATCTCGGCATCGACCCCGCACTGCCGGGCGCCCTGATTGGCTGGACCCGGCCCCGGTGAGACTTTCGCTGCCGCACAACCGGTGATAGAGTTTATCCACTCAGCACTCGACGGGCCAGGAACGGCGAGAGAAGACCGCACCGTGAACCGCTTTCCGAACCTCTTCATCGCCGGCGCGCC
>JBCDHK010000454.1:0-2787 GCA_038750185.1 Pseudomonadota bacterium | reverse complement strand
ATTTCACTGGCGCGGATCTGGACTTCTCGCGCTTGGCTGGTGCCGATATGACCGGCGCCAATCTGACCGCCGCCTCCATGGAGTTCGTCTGGGCGCCCAAGGCGCGCTTTGTCGGCGCCAGCCTGACCTCGGCCCACCTCCAGGAAGCCAAGTTCTACCATTCCGATTTCGCTGAAGTGACAATGGAGGGTGCCTTCATCCGCTACGCCATCTGGGAGGGCGTACACATGGAGGGCTGCACCGGGTGTCCTTTCGATTGGTGAGGGGCGCGCTGTGCGCCGCCGCCGCCCTACTCCTCGCGGTGCCGGCGGCGGCGGACTTGGCCGATGGTCTGGCCGGTTGTGCTGCGATCTCGGCCAACCAGGATCGCCTCGCCTGTTTCGACCGCCTAGCCGAGCAAGCCACCACAGACGTCTTCAGCGGCAAAGGCGGGGGCATGACGGGCGCCTTTACGGTGGAGACGCCGCGCCTACTCCATTTCGAGAGCAGCGATGTGATCATGATCGCCACGCTGCTGCGCGCTGACGGCAGCGTTGCGCAAAACCTCCACCAAGCTGGGCGCGGGGTAGGGCGCCACCTGATCGCCATTCCCGGCGAGTACCGTCTCCAGGTCGACGCCTCAGGAGCATGGCGGGTGTGGCTGTCGACACCGGGCCAAGACGGTGTCCGAACGGACTGAGGCGTGCTGCTGATCAATCCGCTGCGACGACGCAGTTCGCATCGGCGGCTTGGTGCAAACTGATTAGTTGCAATTGCACTGAGATTGAGGATGGCGTGGCTGCCATCCTGCCGATGGCACGCCTGGGCGGCTGTCACAAATAGACGCCAGCCTTGTAGCGGGTGAACAGGTGCGCAAGCGCGCCGACCATGCCTGTGCCGACCGCCACACACTCAGATCGCTGCCCTCACGCTCAGCCCCCTCGACACCAGCTCCAGACCCTCGCCCCGCAACAGCCGCAGCACGGCGTCCGCTGGCCCCTCGCCGACATGCGCCGCCTGCACGACGCGACGGGCGCGTCTGCGCTAGCGTGATAGGCGCGCGCAGACACACCCGCCCCAGCGTTGCTTTGTCCCTCACCGCGCCCCATGACGCCCCGTCTCTGGAGCCACTCTTGCCCAGACTGCCCTCTCGCCCAACCGTACATCGAGAGACATCAAGCTCCCACAACCCCCGACGCTCCTTGCATTGGCGACAGCCCTTGCGCGCCCAGTCACGACCCGGTAACAGAAGCGCAGGCACCGGTAGCTCAGCTGGATAGAGCACCAGACTACGAATCTGGGGGTCGGGGGTTCGAATCCTCCCCGGTGCGCCAGCCCCATGTTTTTCGCATTGATATATCAAGGTTTTTCCTCCTTGGCGGGAACGCGGTTTGGGAACGTTCCTGACACCACAGTCAAGCCACCCCTCTCCGATGCCTGCCGGATCATCGTTCGACGACTCGCGGCGCGGGTGTAGCGCGTCACCTCCGACAGCGTCGCGTGCCCCGTCCAGGCTGCGATCTGCCCCTCGCTCCAGCCAAGTTCGGCTAGGCGTGTGGCGCGCAGTTTGCGCAGCCCGTGGAGCGTGCATTGATCGTCCAGTTCGGCGGCGCGGCAGGCTGTCTTGAACCAGTTGCCGGCGCCCTTGACCGATCGGGCTCGGCCTTGCGCCGTCTCCAGGAACAGCAGCTTGTTGCGGGCTTGGGTGAGTGCAGCCTCAAGGTGGCCCCAGTCCTCAGCTAGCCCCTCGCCAACCAAGCCGGCGGTGAACGGCAGCGACACAGTATCGCCGGTCTTGATTTGGGTGTGCGTGAGCCAGCCGTCTCGCCCGACGTGCTGCCACCCGAGCGCGCACAGATCCGAGCGCCGCGCCCCGATCCAAAGCGCAAGCTCCATAGCAAGGCGTTGCTGCGTGGCGTGCGGCCAATGAGCCCGGAATGCCTCGACCTCCTCAAAGGTCCAGGTGTGGTGCCCTTCGCCTTCCTGCTTCGGCGGCTTCACGTCCAAGGCAGGACTGCGGTCAATAATCTCCATGACGACGGCGTGCGCCATCAGCGCTCGCCACGCCTTGAGCCTGTTGGACGCCGCGCCCGGTGTCAGCCTGTCAACGTCGCGGCGGATCATCTGCGTCGTGATCGCGGCAGCCTTCGCCTTGCCCCCAGCGCCGTCGCCCATGGTTGCGAGCCGATCAAACTCGCGCACCTGCATCTCGCGCGTCGATGTCTTGAGGCTTCGGAACTTTGCGCTTGCCCGGTAGTCCGCCATGACCGCGGCCAGCGTCCCACCGCGCGGCAGCGTGATCGCGCGCGGCGCCTCGCGCACCGCCTCCATGTACGCCGCGATAAAGTCCGGGTGGTTCTCCGGCAGGTTTGGCAAGCGCACAGGCTTGCGGCCTGGCTGGCAGACGTAGACCCTGAACGAGCCGTCGCGGTTGCGCCGGTGCTTGATCCACCTGAGCCTCATCCGAATGCCTTCTTGGCGTCGTCGCATGTTTCGCTCTCCTCTCTCGCGCCGCCCTCCTTGGGCGACTCGAATTCGAGGCTATCCGCAAACTGGTCCAGATCGGCCCGCTCATAGAGCCGGAGCGCGCCCAATTTGCGGCGGTTAAAGCCCTGCCTGCGGAGTGTGGTCGGGGAGATACCGAGATACGCCGCCGCGTCGGCCTCGCCCATCAGGCGGGCGGGGGTACTGGTGGGGCGCTCAACCACAGTCGTCCTCATCGATCAGCGGGAAATCCAGATCGTCCCAGTCGCTACCGCGCATCGGCTTGCGGGCGGGACGGACGACGGGCGGTGGACGGCCTTGTTT
>JBCDHK010000453.1:0-2789 GCA_038750185.1 Pseudomonadota bacterium | reverse complement strand
GATCGACCAAGGCGTCGATGTGATCTGCGCCAATGTGGACAGCCCCAAGGTCGCCATCGAAACCGCCGAGCGCCGCGGCGTGATGAGCGTGGGCTACCACACCGATCAGTCGAGCCTGGCGCCCAAGGGCTTTCTCACCGGCTCCGAATGGAACTGGGCCAAGGGCGGCGAATTTGCCCTGGCCCATATGGCGGGCACCGAATACCCCAATCTCTACCGCGGCGGCTTTGCCCAGGAGATGGTCCGGATCAGCCCCTTCGGTGCGGCAGTGCCAGAGGACGTGCGCGCCGAAATCCTGGCCGCGCGCGAGGGCTTTTTGGACGGCTCGCTCCTCCTCTACAACGGCCCCCTCGCGGACAACAAAGGCAACACCGTGGTCGAGGCGGGCACTGGCATCAACAACGACGACAACGACTTCAAGCTCTCGGTGAAGTGGCTGGTCGAGGGTGCGCTCGGCGAGACCGGGCTCGAATGAGCCCGGAGCGGGGGGCGGCGGCGCTGCGATGAGCGGCACCGACACGACAAACACCACAGATACGCCCGCGCGCGGCTGGGCGGCCCTTGCCTTGCCCGCACGCACGGCCTCTGGCATCGAGGCCGTGCTGCTCTCGGCACTGGCCCTCATCGTGGCCTTTGCGCTCTTTGGGGTGTTCGTCGCGCTACAAGGCCACGACCCTGTCGCGGTCTACCGCACGCTCTGGCTCGGCGCCTTCGGCACGCGCTTTTCCATTGAGAACACCCTCACCCTGGCCGCGCCCATCGTGTTGACGGCGCTGGCCACCCTGATCCCGGCGCGCATCGGCCTTTTGGTGATCGGGGGCGAGGGCGCGCTGATCTTGGGCGGGCTCGGCGCGGTGCTGGCGGGTGTGGCGCTGAGCGGCTTGCCTGGTGCACTCGGGGCGGTGCTTTGCTGTGTCGCGGGCGCACTCACGGGCGCGCTCTGGCTGGCCTTCGCGGGCGCGCTCAAACACTGGCGCGGGGTCAATGAGACCATCTCGACCCTTCTGCTGAATTACATCGCCATCGCCTTGATGCTCCACCTGGTCACCGGGCCGCTCAGAGACCTCGATGTGCCGATCAAAGCGCAAAGCTGGTCGATCCCCGAGACGTTCCGCATGGGCGATATCCCCGGCTGGTCGGTCCATTGGGGCTTGCCGATCGGGGTGGCGGTGGTGGCTTGCATCCACATCCTGATCCGCCACACCGTCACCGGCTTTTCCATGGCGATCCTGGGGGGCAACCGGCGTGCGGCCCAGATGGCGGGGCTCGATATCGGACGCCTCACCCTGCTCGCCTGTGCGCTCGGGGGCGCCTCGGCGGGGCTGGCAGGCGCCATCGAAGTCGTCGCCGTCCACGGCGCTGCGAGCGAGAGCTTGGTGGTGGGCTTTGGCTACACCGGTATTCTGGTCGCCTTCCTTGCACGCCAGAACGCCCTCGCTGTGCTGGTCGTGGCGCTCATCATCGGCGGTATCGCGGCCTCGGGCGGGCTGCTCCAACGCCGCTTTGGCCTGCCCGATGCGGCAACGGACCTGCTCCAGGGCACGATTTTCCTCTGCGTGCTCGCCTCCAACGCGCTCGCTGGACGTCTCATTCCGGGGCGCCTCATCCCAGGGAGCCGCTAGATGGAGCTTGGCTGGTGGGGGGTGCTGATCGCCGTCCTCGGCGGCGCGGTGCGGGTCTCGACGCCCTATCTCTTCGTGGCGCTTGGCGAGACGCTCACCGAGCGCGCGGGCCGGGTCAATCTGGGCCTCGAAGGCACGCTGGTGCTCGGCGCCATGACCGCCTTCGCCACCTCGGTGCTCACCGGCTCGCCCTGGCTCGGTGTGCTGGCGGCGGGGCTTGCGGGGTTGCTGCTGGGCGCCCTCCACGCCGTGATCTGCAATCTGCCGCGGGTCAACGACATCGCCGTCGGCATTGCGCTCTTTGTCTTTGGCACCGGCCTCGCCTTCTACCTCGGCAAGGGCTTCATCCAGCCCCGCGCCGAGATGCTGCCCGGCCTGCCGCTTGGTGACTGGTCCGACATCCCCGCCGTGCAGTCGGCGCTGGAGATCAGCCCGCTGTTTCTCCTCGGCATGGCGCTGGCCTTCTTTCTCGACTGGGCGCTCCGGCGCACGCGCTGGGGGCTGCTCTTGCGCATGGCGGGCGAAAACGCCGAAGCAGGGCGCGCCCTAGGCCTGTCGGTGCCGCGTATTCGGCTCGCGGCGACGGCGGCGGGGGGCTTTCTCTCCGGCATCGGCGGCGCCTTTCTCTCGCTCGATTATCCGGGCAACTGGAACGAAGGGCTCTCCTCGGGCCAAGGCTTGATGGCTGTCGCTTTGGTGATCTTTGCGCGCTGGAACCCGGTGCGCTGCTTCTGGGCCTCGCTCCTCTTCGGCGGCGCCAGCGCACTTGGCCCTGCGCTGCAGACGGTGGGCATCACCTCGGGCTACTATCTCTTCAATGCCGCCCCTTACGTGCTCACCCTCCTCCTGCTGATCTGGGCCTCCTCGCCGCGCGAGGCGCTGGCCGGCGCCCCGCGCGAACTGTCGATCTCGCGATGAGCCAGCCAGCCCCGCCTGAGGTCGAGCCCCCTGACGTCGAAATCGTCGGCCTCTCCAAGCGCTTTGGCCCGGTCACAGCCCTCGATACGGTCTCCGAGCGCTTCCAGCCCGGCTGTTTCCACGCCCTTCTCGGCGAGAACGGCGCCGGTAAGTCGACGCTGGTCAAATGCCTGATGGGCTTTTACCGCGCCGACGCCGGCCAGATCGTCATCACCGGGCGCGAGCGCCGCATCGAGGGCCCGCAGGATG
>JBCDHK010000452.1:0-2799 GCA_038750185.1 Pseudomonadota bacterium | reverse complement strand
TCGGGATCGACGCGCTCATCGAAGCTGAGGCGAATACGCCCGTCGTCCTGGAGCACCACACCGCCATCGCGCGGGCTTTGCGAGCGGATCTCAGGCGGTACCACATCAGGGCTCAGCGTCACGGTGACGGGATCGCTGAGGCCGATGTTGCCGCCGGTGTCAAAAGCGCGCAACTGGAAGGTGGTGATCGGGGTGAGCGCCTCCGCGATCAGGGGCAGATCGAACGACAGATCGAAGGGGAATTGCAGATCAGTGGCAAAGATATCGCCATTGACCAGCAGCTCCACCTGGCGCACCTGCACGTCGTCGGTGACGTTGGCATCGAATTGCAACGTCGAGCCTTCGAGCACCTGGATGCCCACCACTCCCGGATCGATGTCGCTGGGGGGATTGAGCAACTGCACCGTGGGCGCTAGGCCTGCAATATCGAAAGCCTGGTAGTTGACCACGCTGATGCCGCCGCCCTCATCGCCCACATAGCCGAGACCGCCAGCCAGCGCCACGGTGGTGGGCGCCTCGTCCAGTTCAAAGCGGGTGAGCAGCGAGCCGGTATCGGCGGGGTTGGCCACGCTGATCAGATCGACCGCATTAACGCCGAACACACCGCCCGGATTGCCCACGATCAGGCCACGTCCACTGCCGTTGAGGGCGATGGAGGTGCCGGCGAGCGAGGTGTCGTCGGGGCCTGAAAGCAGGATCGGGTTGGCGGGATCGAACGCGCTCACCGTGGCATAGCCGCCCAGGAAGCCGTTGTCGGCGGGAATATAGACCACATCGTCGGCGGCGAAGATATCGCGCTCGCGCCCGGTGAAGCCGGTGCCGACCACGCCGAGAATGTTGAGCACCTCGCCCGACAGCTCGACCACATGCAGTTGGCCGTTGTTGGTCAGGGCGTAGATCCGATCACCCTCGCTGGCCAGCCCCTCGACCGAAGCGGCGCCAGGCAGGAGCACCCGGTCAACCTCGATGCCGGTCTGGACATCGATGGCCACCAGCGACCCGTTCTCATCGACAATGGCCAGACCCTCGACCAGTTCGACATGATCGGCCCCGGCGGAGGGCGTGTCCGCAAGCACCGGCATATCGAGATCGGACAGATCGATGGCGATCACACGCCCATCGGAGGCCACAGCCGTCAGCGTATCGGTGCCGGCATCGAACACGCCGTCGACCAGATTGCCGAACTCGGAGAATTGGCCCAGCACCGCCGGCTCGCGCGGCACCGAGAGATCGAGCAGCGCCAAGCCACTGCTGGTCAGCACCAGGGCGACATCGAAATTGACGTCGCCCGGCGCGCTCACCACTTCGATCTTGTTGATCTGGCCTTGCAGATCGACACCACCGACAACGCCCGTGGCATTGGGGAAGGCGCCGAGCGGTTCGAGATTCTGATCGACCTCGGCGCGGTCGCTGATGCCGTCGCCGTCGGTGTCGGCGCGGAAGATCGAGGTGCCGATGACCTCTTCGGCCAGATCGGGCAGGCCGTCGCCGTCGGTGTCGGCCTCGGTGCCGTTGAAGCCGAAGAGCGGCAGCGCCCGCTCGCCGCCCATGCCGAACACGCTGATCTGGTTGGAGCCGGACGGCCCCGAGAACACGCCGTGGGAGGCGTAAGCGTTGCGGATCGGATCGAACAGATCGAAGCTGGTCCAGGTCTCGGGCGGCAGGAACGCATCGATCATGCCGTCGTCGGTAAAGCCTTGGGCGATCAGCTCGCCGGTGTCGGCGTTGGTGACTTTGAAGTAGACCCGCCCCGGCGGCGCATTGAACAGACCGCGCGTGCCCATGAACGACTCGACCGCATCGTCGAAGATGTCGAACAGCTGCTGGGCGAACTCCGGGTTCTCCAGGATGAGGCGCACATTGTCGAGCGCATCGGCGTACTGCTGGGAGGCGTTGGCCAGCTCGTCGAGCAGCGCTTCGCCCTCGGGGGTGTCGTAGTCGCGCTGGGCAACTACGTCGTCGACCTTGACGCGCACCGGCTGACCGGTGGCGGGATCGACCAACTCCTGCGAATTGCGGTCGAGGAGCAGGATCAGGCCCTCGCCGTTGGCCACGGGCGTGAAATCGGCAAAGAGATTGGGGCGCACGGACTCGGGCACCACCGCCAGAATGCCATCGCCGAAGGCGGCCTGGAAGGCAGCCTTGGAGCGCGCTGTGGCGTCCTCGAACTGGTGCTCGAACTCGTCGAACCAGGCGACGGCGCCATCGAGGGAGTCCTCGGGCAGACCGGCGGACAGATCGGTGACTTCGAGGTTGTTGCCGATGGTATGGTCGGCAACGCCCGCCAGACCGCGCCATTCGATCAGGTTGCCGCTGCTGTCGCGGCAGGCCTGGATGCGGTCGTAGCCGTCCTTGATGCCAAGGCCCACACCGATGCCGCCAAGGCCCACACCTACCTTGCCGAGCGTGCGTGCGGTGGCTTCGGTGACGCGGCCCGAGTTGGCGATGGCATCGGCGCCCACGCCCGCGGTGCCGTTGGCCAGGGCGGCTGCGGTCGAGCCACCGGGGGCGGGGGTGTCGGAGTTGAAGTAGTCGAATACCGCCGAGCCGATGCCGACGGCCAGCGAGGCCGCGCCCGCCACCGTGGCCACCGTGGCCGCTGCCGCAAGAGTAGCCGGGGCTGTGGCGACCAGGGCGACGATGCCGGCGCCGGTTGCGACCGCACCGAGGGCGGTTGAGGTGGCCGAGAGGCCAAAGCCGATGGAATCCCACTCGGGATCGGGCGGGTTGTCGCCAGGACCGTCACCAGGGCCGCCGTCGCCCCCGCCCGGGCCACCGCCGCCGCCGGGGCCGCCACCG
>JBCDHK010000451.1:0-2824 GCA_038750185.1 Pseudomonadota bacterium | reverse complement strand
GGGCGAGTTGTTCTGGCTGAGGGGCACTCGCGGTGGCGGGTGATCTCCGCAGACTGATATAATCCCACAAAAGAAATCGAGGCGGTTGGAGAGGCCGCCTCGTTTACTGTGGTACGTCCGGGATTTTGGAGGGTCGGGACGTGTACAGGGCTGATGGTGCTTGAGGCTGGAGCAGCTGGGTGATCCGCTCGACAACGCTCCTGTCCTGCGCAGTGTCAATTGTCGGTTGCTATTGTTCTAGGCAGTCGGTTTCGTGGTGGCGTTCCCTTCTGCGTGGCAGGCGATCTCGAACAGCGCATGGTCTTCGAGAAAGCCCTAGTCTGCACCTTCATAAGATCAAGATAGCCGCAAAGCTGACACAATTCAACCGCGAATCGTGCAAAGGCATGCTCAACGCAGAGGTCCCCAACTAATTGTATTTAAGCACTAAAATTAACGGCCTCCAGAGGACGCGGCAGGCGAGGCCCTCGCCTTGCCACAATTTGCCCCATTTCGAGCCTCATGCCGCGCGGCGACCGCGCTGGCGCCCGCGCGCCTCGGCCCGCGCGCGGGCCTTCGGATCGGCATCAAAGAGCGCCGCAAGCTGCTCCGTGATCGCCCCGGCCAGTTGATCGGCATCGGTCAGCGTCACGGCGCGCTGGTAGTAGCGGGTCACGTCGTGGCCGATGCCGATGGCCAGCAACTCGACGGCGCGGCGGCGTTCGATCATGGCGATCACTTCGCGCAGGTGATGCTCCAGGTAGTTGGAGGGATTGACGCTGAGGGTCGAATCGTCCACCGGCGCGCCGTCCGAGATCACCTGGAGAATGCGGCGCTGCTCAGGGCGCGCGAGCAGGCGGCGGTGGGCCCATTCCAGCGCCTCGCCGTCGATGTTTTCCTTGAGCAGCCCCTCGCGCATCATCAGCCCAAGATTGCGCCGAGCCCGTCGCCAGGGCGCATCGGCGGGCTTGTAGATGATGTGGCGCAAGTCGTTGAGGCGGCCCGGATTGTTGGGACGCCCGCCCGCGAGCCACGCCTCGCGGCTCTCGCCGCCCTTCCAGGCGCGCGTCGTAAAGCCCAGGATCTCGACCTTGACCGAGCAACGCTCCAGCGTGCGCGCCAAGACATCGGCGGTGATGGCGGCGATGGAGATCGGGCGCCCGCGCATTGAGCCCGAGTTGTCGATCAAGAGCGTTACCACAGTGTCGCGAAACTCGGTGTCTTTCTCCACCTTGAACGACAGTGGTGTGGTCGGGTTGGCAACGACACGCGCCAGCCGCCCAGCATCGAGGATGCCTTCTTCGCGGTCGAACTGCCAGGAGCGGTTTTGCTGGGCCTGCAGGCGGCGTTGTAGCCGGTTGGCCAGGCGATTGACCGCGCCCTTCAAGGGCTCCAGTTGCTTATCGAGATAGGCGCGCAGGCGCTCCAGTTCGGCTTCCTCGGCTAACTCATCGGCGGAGACGGTCTCGTCATGCGCCGAGGTATAGTGGCTGTAGTTGGGATCGGCCTCGGAGACATTGGCCTTGACCTCTTCGGGCGGGGGCAAGCCGTCATCGGCCTCATCGGCCTGGGCGTCCTCCATGTCCATGTCGCTGTCGTCGAGGGCCATGTCCATGCGCGCGGACTGGCTCTCTTCGCTGCGCATCTCGTCGGGCAGGCTGTCGCGGTTGTCCTCGCCGTCCTGGTCGCCGTCTTCTTCGCCGGATTGGTCCTCTTCGGGGCGCTCTTCTTCGGCGTCCTGTTCGAGTTCCTCGTTGTCTTCGTCGCGGTCGGGGTCCTCGCCCAGTTGGTCGCCGTAGCCGAGATCCTCGATGATCTCCCAGCAGCGCTTGGCAAAGGCGGCCTGATCTTCCAGGTTTTCGCCGATGTTCTTCAAGCAATCCCCTAGCTTGTCGTCGAAGTGGGTCTGCCAGAGATCGAGCAGGTGCGCGGCATCCTCGGGGAGTTCGCGCCCGGTCACGGTCTTGCGCAGCATGAGCCCTGCGGCCTCGGCCAGCGGGCTGTCGGCGGTCGAGGACATGCCGGCCCAGCCCTGGCGCTTGGCGGTTTGGGTGAGGCGCGCGTCGAGGTTTTGGGCCACACCCTCCATGGCGCGCGCGCCGATGGCCTCGCAGCGGGCGTGTTCGAGCGCATCAAAGACCGTGCGCGCCATCTCGCCGCTTGGCGCATAGCGGGCGTGGGTGCCAGCGTCGTGAAACCGGTCGCGCAGGGCGAAGCCGTCGGCCGTGCCGCGGGCCAACATGATCTCAGTGCGTGTCATCCGCCGCGAGACCTGGGGCAAGCGCAGCCCCGCGTTGGTGCGCCCCGAGGGATCGGCCGAGTAGGTAACCTCCAACTCATCCTGGCGCGCCAGGGCACGGGTGGCCTCGGCTAGGGCCTTTTTGAAGGGCTCGGCGGGGTTATCGGTCTTGTTGCTCATGGGCACTCTATGCGGCCAGGTATCAGCCGCTCCGGCACATCGCCGTCGAGTGCCCCGGAGCGGGGAGTATTCGGTGAAATTCAGCCCAAGCTCACGTTGGCAGCGCTCTCGGGCAGCTCCTCGCCAAAGCACTTCTGGTAGATCTCGGCTACCAGGCGGCGCTCTAGCTCGTCGCATTTGTTGAGGAAGGTCAGGCGGAAGGCAAAGCCCACATCACCGCCGAAGATCTCGGCGTTTTCGGCCCAGGCGATCACGGTGCGCGGGCTCATCACGGTCGAGAGATCGCCGTTCATGAAGGCGGAGCGGGTCAGGTCGGCCACGGTCACCATGCGGGAGATCGTGGTCTTGCCCTCGGGCGTCGCGTAATCCTGGTTCTTGGCGACGATGATGTCGGCCTCGGCGTCGTGCTCGAGGTAGTTGAGCGTG
>JBCDHK010000450.1:0-2838 GCA_038750185.1 Pseudomonadota bacterium | reverse complement strand
GCCACCCATGGAGCTTCCGGCACCGAGCGGGCTTCCCACGCTCGTAGACGGCCTCGGCCAGACCCAAACCGGCTCTTGGGCCAGACCGTCAACTTGTCGTGGGCGGCTCTGTTTCGCCACGGTGGTGTGGAGCCCCCCACCGCCATGCGCCTCCCGCTCCACCGCTCCGCCACCCTGGCCCAGCGCCACCAGAGCGACGTCGAGAGCACCGATATCCCCGATAGACCTGCTCGACAAAACAGGGTGAGGGCAGCCTTACCGCCCCGCGGCTGGAGTGGCTGCAAAGACGCCGCCTTGCCCGGACCCTCTCCCCCAGCGGTTCGGGGCAAGACGCCCGCGGTGGTTGAGGAAATGGCCATACATGCACACTTTCCAGAGGATCCTGCGCGCTGCGATACTAGCTATCCGAGTGCCTGGGGGAGCCACTGTGCCGGGCCCGGCCCGCGTGATTGAGCCTTGATTGATTGGAGCGACTGATGGCCACCTTCACCGTCACCACCCTGACCGACAGCGGTGCAGGCTCGCTGCGCCAAGCCGTGTCCGAGGCCAACGCCGCGCCGGGGCGCGATACGGTGGTCTTCGATCCCGGATTGGCGGGCGACACGCTGCGCCTCACTTCCGGCGAGATCGAGATCACCGACGCGCTGGTCATCGACGGCGCGCTCAGTGGGGGCGGCGTGCTCACGCTCACAGGCGATGCGATGGGCGACGACATCACCCTGCCCGGCGCCCTCACCGACGTCGAGGCCAGCCTGAGCGCGGACCGCCTCGCCGACAACACCCGCCTCTTCAACGTCACGGAGGCCAGCGCAGAGCTGACGCTCGAAAACCTGGTGCTGACCGGTGGGCGGGTGAACGCCTCCAATGACAGTGCCGCGGACATAACCGCCAATGGTGGCGCCGTGCGCAGCCTCGCCAATCTCAGCCTGAGCGACGTCACTGTGGCCGGCAACAGCATATTGGCTGTGGAAACTAATCTCGTGGGCGGTGACGGCGGCGGCCTCTTCTCCGCGCAAGGACTTAACCTGACACGCACGACGTTGAGCGGCAATGTGGCCGACGGGCTCGGCGGCGGCGCCTTTGCCACTGGTCGCTCGTCAATCGTAGACAGCCTGATCGATCGCAACACGGCCAGCGAAAGCGGCGGGGGGGTGTTCATCAACAGTGGTGAGATCCGCAACACTACTGTTACCGGCAATAGCGCAGTCGGCGAGTTTGGGAGGGCTGGCGGGATCGCCGCCAGCGGCCCCCTGCGCTTGGTTGACAGCACCATCAGCGGCAATCGAAGCGATAACGGCGGCGGCGGCGTCCTCGTCTTTTATGGTGGTGCCGAGATCAGCACCACCGAGGTGATCCGCAGTACGATCAGCGACAACGTCACCTCGGATTTTGGCGGTGGCCTGCTCATCGGCGGTTACGCAGTCTTGATCGATAGCACCGTCAGCAACAACAGCGTCGTTGCCGGGGGTAATTCTTTCTCCGGTGGTGGTGGCGGCCTTGCCGTTACCCGCTTACTGACCCTGGAGCGCAGCACGCTCAGCGGCAACCGTGTCGAGCAGGAGGGCAGGGAAGACGGCAGAGGCGGCGGCGCCCTCACCGATTACGGTATTCTCGCGATCAACAGCACCATCGTCGACAACAGCGCGGACTTCGGCGGCGGGCTAGCCAGCAGGTTGGACGACATCGAGTTGCGCAACACCACCGTGACCGGCAACCGCGCAGTTGGCGAGAACGCCGTGGGCGGCGGCCTGCTCAATTTCCAAGGCGACGTGATCCTGACCAATAGCCTCGTGCTTGGCAATGAGGCTCAAGGAGCCGCGCCGGGGGAAGCCGAGATCGGCTTTGTGCAATTCGGCCAGCTCGGCCCCGGCACGGTCGTCGCGGGCCAAGGCACCAGCCTCGTCGGCGCCGATCAGAACGCCTTCGATGCCTCGGGTTTTGCCACCCTCTTCAACGCCGATCCGGCGGCGGTGTTTGCCACCGGCCTGCCAGCCGACAATGGCGGACCGGTCGCGACCGTCCTGCTGAGGAACGATCCGGCCAATCCCGCCCTCGATGCAGCCCCCGCTGCGACGGCGCCTGACAGGGATGCGCGCGGTCTGCCCCGTCCGATCGATCTCGCGGGCGTGCCCAATACCGGCCTCGCCGACCTCGGCGCCCTCGAACTGCAAGGGCCCAACGTGGCCTTTGTAAGCGGCACCGGTCAGGGCGAGAGCCTGGGCGGCAGTGCGCTCGACGACCTCCAGGAGGGCCGGGGCGGTAACGACACGCTCAACGCCAGTCCGGGCGCCGATACGCTCAACGGCGGCGCTGGCACCGACACCGCGCGCTACACCGACGCCCCGAGCGCCGCAGCACTCAACCTGACCAACTCGGCGCGCAACGCAGGCTCAGCCACAGGCGATGTCACCAGCAGCATCGAATTGGTCCTCGGCAGCGCCTTTGGCGACACCCTGACCGGCTCGCCCCAGGACGACCGCCTCGATGGCGGGCCGGGCGACGACGCGCTAAGCGGCGGCCAGGGCGATGATGTCCTGCGCGCTGGAGAGGGCGCCGATCTGCTTCGCGGAGAGGAGGGCGCGGACAGCCTGTTTGGTCGCGCCGGCGCGGACACCCTGGAGGGCGGCCCTGGCGCCGATCTGCTCGATGGCGGCGGCGGCACCGACACGGCAAGCTATGCCGATGCCTTCCACGCGGTGGCGGTCAATCTGGTCAACCCGGCGCGCAACGAGGGTGCGGCGGCGGGGGACACCTATCTCTCCATCGAGGCGGTCCGTGGCAGTGCTTTTGACGACAGCCTGACCGGCTCGGCTGCGGGCGATCTCCTAGAGGGGGGCG
>JBCDHK010000449.1:0-2839 GCA_038750185.1 Pseudomonadota bacterium | reverse complement strand
GTGCCACTGGCCCGCCACCGGGGGGGCCTTGATGTTCGGCCCCGCCCGAGACGAACAGATCGGTGCGCCCGATCACGCCAGCCAAGACACCGCCCACCAAAGCGCGGGCGTGGCGGGTCGAGGCGAGGTCGCTGTCTTGGAGCATGGTGTGGCGCAGGCCTCGGATTGTGCCCTCTGGGCTGGCCTCGGCTTTGACGAGGACGCCTTCTACGCGTGTGCTTGCCTCCTGGGGGGGTACTTCTGGTGCGATGGTCTGCAATAGCTGCTGCACTGCCGGGGCATCGATGGCATCGCGCATCACGGCGTGGGCAATGGCCAGCGGGCCGGTCCAGGCGGACGACATGCCCATCACCACGATCTCGCAGCACATCAGTTCGACCCCGGCAGAGGCCGAGGCGCGCGAGGACCAGAGCGTCCAATCCGTGCCGATCTGGGCTTGGGTGGCAGGCGGTGCTTCGCCAAGGGCTTCGGCCACGCCAAGCGCCGAGGCCGCGCGCGACAGCCCCATGGACTTTAGCGTCTCCTGCGTGGCCACATCGCCTGCGACGGCGGCGATCCTGTCACTGGTCAACAGCGGACATTTGATCTGCACGAAATGCACGTCGTCCTCGGCGGCGATGGCGGCCTTTGCCATGGCCGCGTACACGCCATCGCGCACCAGGGCGGCCTGCGCCGGGCGCCCGATCTCAGAGGGACTGAGCGGGCGTGTCGCCACGCTGGCAAAGGCCAGCGACGGCCCAGAGGCCGCGGGAGCCTCTGCAGAACTCTCTGGCGCTTGCGTTTCGCTGAGGACAAGCCAGTGCGGCGAAAGCCCGCCCTCGGTGCCCCCCGACATCACCATGGACACGGCGTCCACCCGCTCAGGCGCGAGATGGGCGCCAAGCAGCAAACGCAGCGACTGGGTGGCAAAGCCGCGGGTGAAATCGTTGACGCAGCCATTGCCTTCGGTTTTGCCGAGGATCGCGATCACCTGTTCGGGCGCGACCTCGCCCGAGGCGAAGAGGGCGGCGATGGCAGAGACGTCGTCGGGAGCATCCATCGCCAAGCGGTCGACCCGCGCAGAGCGCATCAGCAGCACCCGCGGTAGTGCGCGCCGATGGCCGCGCCGATGGCGGGCCAGGCGGTGCGCAGGCCCTCGGTGCTCGGCAGTGCCGCGCGATAGGCGGCGCGCAAGGCGTCTTCGGTGGCCGGCAGATCGAGCCCGGTGAGGGTGCCCTCGCGCATCACTTGCCGTCCGCCAGCCCAGACATCGCAGATCTGGGCCGCGGTGGCGCGGGCAAACAGCAGATCGGACGCTGGGACGGGCAAGAGCGCATCGCGGTCGAGCGCACCCAGATCGAGCACCAGCAGATCGGCGGGCAGTCCGGGCGCAAGATAGCCGCCATCGGGCAGCCCCAGGGCGGCGCGCCCAGTCCGGCAGGCGGCTTTGAGGGCAAGGGCGGGCGTCATGCCGCCGGCCTCAAAGCCCGGGGCGCTGCCCAGGAGGCGGAGCAGGCGCAACTCGCGCAAGCCGTCGTCGTCTTCATCGAGGGCGCAGCCGTCCAGCCCCATGGCCAGTGAGATGTCCGCCGCCAGCATGTCGGCCAAGGGCGCACGCCCCGAAAACAAATGCAGGTTGGACGAGTTGTTGACCGCGATGCGTGCCCCCGCGGCTGCGATCTGGCGCAGCTCGTCGGGGTCGGCCCAGACGCAATGGGCCAGCGTCAGGCGCTCAGACAACAGGCCGATCCGGGCCAGATGCGCCACCACCCCGCCGGGATAGGCGGCATCGGCCCAGTCGCGCTGGGGTTTGGTCTCCAGAAGATGCATGTGGACGCGCCGCCCGGTGCGCGCCGAAGCCTCGGCCACAGCGCTCAGTAAGGCGTCCGAGCACCATTGCACGCCGGTCGGGCCGTATTGGACATCGACATGGGGCTGATCGGCCAGCGCCTCGGCGACCGCGTCCACCTGGGCGAGCTGGGCCTCGATGGGCGGCGGCGGCTTTAGCCAGGTTTGGCGGGCGAGGGTGGCGGTGTCGTGGTCCAGTCCGCCGAGCAGCGCCTCGTGGTTGCCGTAGATCAGCGGATTGCGGTCGCGGATCGAGAGGGCAAGGCCGACCGACACCCCCACATCCGCCGCCGCACGGGCAATATCGCGCGCCTCTTCGGGCAGCGGCTTTAGCCCCATGGCGCGGGTCAGGTGGATCATGACCGAGGTCGCGCCCCCACGGAGCGAGCGCCCCAGCGAGGCGGCGGTTGCCAGATAGGCATCGACAGCGGGCATGATCGCCAGATGCGGCAGCCAGTGTTCGAGCGGGTTGCCGCCGCAGCCGAAAGACGTGGTGGAGAGGGGGCGGGCGTGGTTGTGGGCATCGGCCAGGGCCGGGATGGCCAGGCGCGCCGGGCCCTCGGGCAGAGGCGCGCTTTGGATCGAGGCGATGGTGCCATCCGGGCCGAGGGCGATTTCGACTGGGCCGGAGGGGGTATACTCCGGCCCGATCAGAGCGTCATGGACGTGAAGGACAGGCACGTCTGGGTCTCTCCGTTCAGCGCCTCAGAACGAGCGCAGGTCCATGGGCGGCAGGAACGAGGCGTTGAAGACCGCCTCGGGTGCGGGCGCGCTCGGCAGGCTGTAGAGCCCCTGGATGGTGGCGATGGAGCGGGCAAGACGCTCGGTGTCGACGGCGCCGATGCCGTTGGCCTTGCTCTCGTCCGAAAAGATCAGATTGTCGAGGGCGAATTGCAGGCGCTTCATCTCCAACTCTCCGTTGGAGAGGGGCTCGGTCGCAGTGATGACGTCAATGCCCTCCTGGGGGTTGGCCAGCACATCGGCCATGGCCTTGGCGATGGCCTCTACCAAG
>JBCDHK010000448.1:0-2875 GCA_038750185.1 Pseudomonadota bacterium | reverse complement strand
TTGTTCGGCTACACGTCTATGGTCTACGCGACGTGCGTGATCATGATCTTGTCGTACATCGTCTGGCTACACCACTTCTTCACCATGGGCGCGGGCGCCGACGTCAACTCGTTCTTCGGCATCACCACCATGATCATCTCGATCCCGACCGGGGCCAAGTTGTTCAACTGGCTGTTCACCATGTACAAGGGCCGCATCCGCTTCGAGGTGCCCATGCTCTGGGTGGTGGGCTTCATGCTGACCTTCGTCATCGGCGGCATGACGGGCGTGCTCCTCGCCGTGCCCCCGGCGGACTATGTGCTGCACAACAGCCTGTTTCTGGTGGCGCATTTCCACAACGTCATCATCGGCGGCGTGGTGTTCGGCATCTTCGCGGGCATCAACTTCTGGTTTCCCAAAGCCTTCGGCTTCAAGCTCGACGACTTCTGGGGCCGGGTCAGTTTTTGGTTTTGGATCAGCGGCTTCTATCTCGCCTTCATGCCGCTTTATGTGCTGGGCCTCATGGGCGTGACGCGTCGCCTGAGCCAATTCGAGGACACGCTCTACGCCAACTACTTCCTGATGGCGGCAGCGGGCTCGCTCCTGATCGCGCTCGGCATCGCGGCCTTTTTCGTCCAGCTCTTCGTCTCGATCAGGCGCCGCCACGAGTTGCGCGATACCACGGGCGATCCTTGGGAGGGACGCACGCTGGAGTGGTCGACCACCTCGCCCCCGCCCTACTACAACTTCGCCTTCACCACCCGCGTCTACGAACTCGACGCCTGGGATCACATGAAGCGCCACGGCTATCGCCCGCCAAGTCAGGGCTTCGTGCCGATCCACATGCCCCGCCACACCGCCTCGGGCGTGGTGATCTCGGGACTGCTCACCGTGATGGGCTTCGCCTTGATCTGGCATGTCTGGTGGCTGGCAGCCCTCACCTTCGTGGCCTCGATCGCCTACGGCATCGCCCACACCTTCGACTATGACCGCGACTACTACGTGCCTGCCGAAGAAGTCCAAAATATCGAAGCGACGCGCCTGCGCGCCGTAGCGGGGCCAGCCGAATGAACACGCCACCTCCCGCCGAAGCCGCCTTCGCTGAGGACTTCGAGCCGCCGCGCCGCCCCGCGGTCTTCGAGTTCCATGGGGTCGAAGAGGCCCACGGCAGCGACGACCACCACGCCCACGAGACCGGCACCATGCTGGGCTTTTGGATCTATTTGATGAGCGATTGCCTGATCTTCGGCATCCTCTTCGTGGTCCACGCCGTGCTCGGCCAAAACTATGCCGCAGGCCCCGCACCGTCCGATCTCTTCGAGATCGACATGATCCTGCTGGCCACGGCAGTGCTGCTGTTGTCCTCGATCACCTTCGGCTTTGCCATGCTCAACATGCAGGCAGGCAACCAACGCGGCGTGATGGGGTGGCTGGTGGTGACGGGGCTCTTTGGCCTCGCCTTTCTCGGGTTGGAGATCCTGGAGTTCACCCACCTCTGGCACATCGGCGCCACCCCCATGGCCAGCGCCTTCCTGTCGTCGTTTTATGTGCTGGTCGGCACCCACGGGCTGCACGTCGCCTCGGGCTGTCTCTGGCTTGGCGTCTTGCTGGTCCAGGTGCAGATGCACGGGCTGACCCCGGCCAACTGCCGCCGTCTGGCCTGTCTCAGCCTGTTCTGGCACTTCCTCGATCTGATCTGGATCGGGGTGTTCTCCTTCGTCTATCTCGCCGGAGTGATCCTATGAGCGATGCCGCCCACGACGAGCCCCACGCCGCCCACGGCTCTTATCGGTCCTATCTGATCGGCTTTGCCCTCTCGGTGGTGCTGACGGCGATCCCGTTCTGGATCGTGATGGCCGATGTCACCGACAACACCGCCCTGGCGCTGACGGCGATCTTCGGGCTCGGTGCGGTGCAGATCCTGGTCCATGTCCACTATTTCCTGCACGTCACTGCGCGCGCCGAGCAGGGCTGGCAGTTGATGTCGCTCCTCTTCACCGCGGTCGTGCTGGTGATCGTGCTGGCGGGCTCGGTCTGGGTCATGGTGCATCTGGACGAAAACATGATGCCCGCCCACGAACAGATCGAGCGCGTGCGCAGCCTGCCATGACGGGTGGGCGCTCGGGCGGGCATGCAGGCACGCGCAAGCCGCTCTGGGTCGATGCGCTGCTTCTGGTGCTGGCGGGGGCGGTGTTTCTCGGCCTGCTCGGGCTCGGCAATTGGCAGATGCGCCGCCTCGACTGGAAGCTCAGCCTGATCGAGGCGGTCGAGACCCGCGCCTTCAAGCCGCCCGTTGCGCCCCCCACAGGCCTGGTCGAGGCCGAGCGCCACGCCTATCTGCGGGTCGCCATCGAGGGCCACTTCCGCCACGATCTCAGCCGCCGCGTCAAAGCGCTGACCGATCTCGGCCCCGGCTACTGGCTGATGACGCCCTTGGAGAGCGCCCGCGGCCCCCTCTGGATCAACCGCGGCTTTATCCCCCAGGGCAAGCCCGATTGGTCGGCCCCAGAAGGCCTCCAACGCATCGAGGGCCTGCTGCGCCTCACCGAGCCCAAGGGCACGCTGTTGGAGGCCAACGACCCGGCTGCTGGGCGCTGGTATGCGCGCGATGTGGCGGCCCTCAGCCTCGATGCGGGGCTGGCCCGAACCGCCGCCTACTTCATCGACGCCGATCACAGCGGCGCCCGCGAAGCTTGGCCGCGCGGCGGGCTGACCGTCATCGCCTTTCGCAACAACCACCTGAGCTATGCCCTGACCTGGTATGCCATGGCGGGCCTGTTTCTGCTCGGCATGGGCTATGTGCTGCGTGAACGCTGGAGCGCGCAATCAACGGCAGCCGAGGCGGTCAATGGGTGGATTTTGGCTGAACACTGGTGGTGTTGCCTTCCCCGGTCTC
>JBCDHK010000447.1:0-2900 GCA_038750185.1 Pseudomonadota bacterium | reverse complement strand
CTTGGCGCCGGCCACGACGCTGTCGCCGACCTTTAGCCGCTGGGGCGCCAGGATATACGCCTTCTCGCCATCCTCGTATTTGAGGAGCGCGATAAAGGCCGTGCGGTTCGGATCATACTCGATCCGCTCGACCACCGCCGCCACGTCGTGCTTGCGACGCTTAAAGTCGACGATGCGGTAGAGCCGCTTCGCCCCACCGCCGATCCGCCGCGCCGTGATCCGTCCGGTATTGTTGCGCCCACCCTTCTTCGAAAGACCCTCGGTCAGGGTCTTCTCGGGGCGGCCTTTCCAAAGGTCCGAACGGTCGATCAGCACCAGCCCGCGCTGGCCCGGCGTAGTCGGATTATAGGTTTTCAACGCCATGGTTTCTGTCTTCCGTCTTCAGTTTCCGCCACAGCGGGCCGTGCGTTCCAAGAACTCACCCCGCCATCGAGCGTAGGGTGGGCGGTCCCCGCCCACCGTTGGAGCCCCCTCAGAGACCCGTGGTCACGTCGATTGCGTGACCGTCTTCGAGGGTCACGTAGGCCTTCTTCACTTCCCTGCGCTGACCGAGACGGCCGCGGAAGCGCTTCACCTTGCCGTCGGTGCGGAGCGTGTTGACCGCTTTGACCTTGACGCCGAAGAGCGTCTCGACAGCTTCCTTGATCAGCGGCTTGGTCGCATCCACCGACACCTCGAAGACGACCGCGTTGGCCTCGGAGGCCATGGTCGCCTTCTCGGTGATGATCGGCTTGCGGATCACCTCGTAGAGCTCGGCCTTCTCGGTCATGCCTCTGCTCCTTCCGTCTTGGCCGCGAAGCGTGCCTCCATCGCGGCGAGCCCGGCCTTCGTCAGCACCAGCGTCTCGTTCTTGAGGATGTCGTAGACGTTGGCACCCGCCCCTTCGATCAGATGCACGCTGTCGAGGTTGCGCGCCGCCCGCTCGAAATTCGCGTCCAAGTCGGTACCATCGATCACGAGCGCGGACTTCCAGCCGAGCGCCTCGATCTTGCGGGCAAGCTGCCCGGTCTTCGGCGCCTCGAGCTTGGCCTCGTCGATCACGACCACCTCGCCGGCCTTCGCCTTGGCGCTGAGCGCCATCTTCAGGCCGAGCGCGCGGACCTTTTTCGGCAGATCATGCGCGTGGCTGCGCACCACCGGGCCCTTGGTCGTACCACCCTTGCGGAACTGGCTCACCGCCCGGTCGCCATGTCGCGCACCACCGGTGCCCTTCTGGCGATAGATCTTGCGCGTCGAGTAGCTGACCTCGCCGCGGCTCTTGGTCTTGTGCGTGCCGGCCTGGCGGCGGGCGAGCTGCCAGCGCACCACGCGGTGCAGGATATCCGCCCGAGGCTCGAGGCCGAACAGAGCGTCGGGCAGCTCGATCTCGCCGAGGCCGCTCGAATCCATGCTGATCACATCGATCTTCATTTCTTCTCGTCCCCTTCAGGCGCATCGCCGGCCCCGGCACTGTCATCAGCGCCGTTATCCGACGCCGTGTCGGCCTCTGCCGCCTTCAGCGCCTCGGCCTCAGCCACCGCAGCTTCCTCAGCCGCCAGCTTCTCAGCCTCAAGCCGCTCGGCCTCGGCCGCCGCCGCAGCCTCCTCGGCCGCGCGCTTCGCCTCTTCACCCGCCGATTTCAGCGCGGCAGGGAAGATCGTGCCCTCGGCGATCGGCTTCTTCACCGCGTCCTTGATCGTGACCCAGCCGCCCTTCGACCCCGGCACAGCGCCCTTGACCATGATAAGGCCGCGTAGGCTGTCGGTCTTCACGACCTCCAGGTTCTGCACGGTAACCCGTGCCGCACCCAGATGCCCGGCCATCTTCTTGCCCTTGAAGACCTTGCCCGGATCCTGGCACTGCCCGGTCGAGCCGTGGGAGCGGTGGCTGATCGACACGCCGTGCGACGCCCGCAGGCCGCCGAAATTGTGCCGCTTCATCGCGCCCGCGAAACCCTTACCGATCGAGGTCCCCGCCACGTCCACATACTGGCCGGCGAAGTAATGATCGGCCGTGATCTCCTCGCCAACCTCGATGAGGTTGTCGGGGGAGACCCGGAACTCCGCCATCTTCCGCTTCGGCGCCACATTCGCCTTGGCGAAATGGCCGCGCATGGGCTGGCTCGTATTCTTCGCCTTAGCAGCCCCCGCGCCGAGCTGCACGGCCGAATAGCCGTCGCGCTCAGCCGTGCGCTGCGCCACAACCTGGCACTGCTCCATCTGCAGCACCGTCACAGGGATCTGTCGCCCATCCTCCATGAAGAGGCGGGTCATCCCGAGCTTCTTCGCGATCACGCCGGAACGCATCATCGCCTCCTCAGAGCTTGATCTCGACATCGACGCCGGCAGCGAGGTCGAGCTTCATCAGCGCGTCCACCGTCTGCGGCGTCGGATCCACG
Organism: Pseudomonadota bacterium; assembly: GCA_038750185.1. Classification (GTDB taxonomy): domain Bacteria; phylum Pseudomonadota; class Alphaproteobacteria; order Rhodobacterales; family Rhodobacteraceae; genus Thermohalobaculum. Next base: position 523 of record JBCDHK010000447.1, on the reverse strand, counting down.
ATGTCCAAGAGCCGCTTATGCGTACGGATCTCGAACTGCTCACGCGACTTCTTGTCGATATGCGGGCCGCGCAGCACCGTGAATTTCTCGATCTTGTTCGGCAGCGGAATAGGGCCCCGCACTTGGGCGCCGGTCCGCTTGGCCGTGTTGACGATCTCCAAGGTGCTCGCATCCAGCACCCGGTGATCGAAGGCCTTGAGCCTAATTCTTATGTTTTGACCTTGCATCTCGTCCGCCCCTCGGGACCCGTTTCCATTGCTCACAAAAGGATGCGCGCGGCGGGAGGGTCCCACCGCGCGCAACTTTCACAGATTTACTCGATGATTTTTGAGACGACGCCTGCGCCGACGGTTCGGCCGCCTTCTCGGATGGCGAAGCGGAGTTTTTCCTCCATCGCGATGGGCGCGATCAGCTCCACCGTGAATTTGAGGTTGTCGCCCGGCATCACCATCTCGGTGCCGTCCGGCAGCGCCACCGTCCCCGTCACATCCGTCGTGCGGAAGTAGAACTGCGGCCGGTAGTT
>JBCDHK010000446.1:0-2913 GCA_038750185.1 Pseudomonadota bacterium | reverse complement strand
GCGATGGAAGAAAAGCTGCGCTTTGCCATCCGCGAAGGCGGACGCACCGTCGGCGCAGGCGTGGTCTCGAAAATCATCGAGTGATGCCGGCGTAATTCGCGCAGGCGAGAATACCGCGAGGCCGGCTTGCGTAAGGGGCGGGCCGGCCTCGTAGCGTTTCGCGCCCCCCTCACCTCAAAACGGCATCGGATGGCTCTGATGCGCGGCGGCGAGATCGGCCAGGGCCTCTTCGCTCAGCACCAGATCGCGCCCTTTGGCGATGTGGTCGAGTTGGGCCAGCGTCGTCGCCCCGAAGATCGGAATGCACGGAAACGGGCGCTGCAGGCAAAACGCCATCGCCATGTGCACCGGATCGAGGCCGTGCTTTTCGGCCACGCTCAGAAAGGCCCGCACCGCCGCATCGAGCTTGGGCGAGAGCCGCGGCGAGCCCCCGGCAATAGCATGGCGCGAGCCCTGGGGCATGGCGCCGTCGAGGTACTTGCCGGTCACAAACCCCGTCGCCAGCGGTGAAAACGCCAGAAGCGTCACCGCCTCGTTGTGGCCAAGCTCGGCCATATCGGCGTCATAGGGCATGCGGCAGAGCGCGGAGTATTCGTTCTGGATCGCAGCGATGCGCGGCCCGCCCAAGCGCTCGCCCGCCGCCAGCCACTGCGCCGTGCCCCAGGCGCTCTCGTTGGAAAGCCCGAAGGCGCGGATCTTGCCCTCCTCGACCAAGTCCTTGAGCGCGCCCATCACGTCTTCCATGTGGGCTAGGGTGGCGGCGCGGTCTTGCGTGGCGGGGTCGTAGTGCCAGATCTGGCGGAAGTGGTAGGAGCCGCGGTTGGGCCAGTGCAACTGGTAGAGATCGATGCACTCGATCTGCAGCCGCCTCAGTGAGGTCTCGCAGGCCGCGCGCAGCGTGGTGGCATCGACGGGCTGGTTCTCGCGCACGAAGGAGCCGTTCACGCCCGCGCATTTGGTGGCGATGACATAGTCGTGGCGGCGCCCGGTCTTGGCGATCCAGCGCCCGATGATCTCCTCGGTGAGGCCGACGGTCTCCTTGCGGACCGGGTTGACCGGATACATCTCGGCGGTGTCGAGAAAATCGATGCCATGATCCAGGCTGGCGTCGAGCTGGCGGAAGCTCTCGCCCTCGTCGGTGTTGGTGCCAAAAGTCATGGTGCCCAGGCAAAAGGCGCTGACCTCGATGCCGGTCTGCCCGAGTTGGGTACGTCGCATGTGTAAAACCCCTCGCAAATCCCTACCACGGTCTGGCCAAGCTCACGGCCAAACACTCTTGGCGGCAGGCATCTTGTCAAGCCCAGAGCGGCACGGCACAGTAGTGCGCATGAGCAAAGATCCCAACCCCGCTACCATGGCGGCGCCCATCGAGGTTCAGGCCTTCGACCGGCGCGAACTGGGCCTCATCCTCAATGTCTATGGCCGCATGGTCGCGCTTGGCGAGTGGCGCGATTATGCGATCTCGCACCAGCGCGAGCGGGCGGTGTTCTCGATCTTTCGCCGCACTGCCGAGCACCCGATCTACCGCATCGAGAAATGCCCCAAGGACGCTCGCCGCCAGGGCGCTTATTCGGTGGTCGGCATGGACGGACGCATCCTCAAGCGCGGCCAGGACCTGCGCCAGGTGCTGCGCGTGCTGGAGCGCAAGCTGATCCGCGCCGTGGAGTGAGGGCTGAGCGCGGCCCCAGCCCCGTTTAGCCCCTGCCGTTTAGCCCCGACCATTCAGCCCCTTCGTGCAGCGCATATCGTCCAGCCCGCACGCAGCGCTCAAGCAGCATCGCTACCACCGGCACGCCCACCGGTCAGCGCCAGGAAAACCTCCTCCAGATCGGGCTCTTCGGTGGAAAGCTCGCGCCAGGCGATGCCGTGTTCTGCTACGCGCGCCAACAGCGTCGAGGCGCTGCAGTGCTGGCGCGAATAGCTCAACACCAGCGTCTGGGGCGTGCGCAATGTCGCCTGGATGCCCTCGCCCAGATCGGGCGCCACCTCGCAGGGCGCCTCCAGGCTGAGCACCAGCGATTTGGCATCAAGGCGCGCGAGCAGCGTTGCAGTGTCGTCACAGGCGACGACGCGGCCCTGGTCGATGATGGCGATGCGATCGCACATCGTCTCGGCTTCTTCGAGGTAGTGGGTGGTCAGGATCACCGTGGTACCGGCGTCGTTTAACGCGCGCACATAGGCCCAGAGCATCTGGCGCAACTCGATGTCGACCCCGGCGGTGGGCTCGTCGAGCACCAGCACGGCAGGCGTGTGGACGAGCGCCTTGGCCACGAGGAGACGCCGGCGCATGCCACCTGAGAGCGTGCGCGGATAGGCGTGGGCCTTATCGGCCAGCCCGACCTTCTCCAGGATCTCCATTGAGCGCCGCTCAGCCTTGGGAACGGCATAGAGCCCGGCCTGGACTTCGAGCGCCTGATAGGCGGTGAAGAACGGATCGACGTTAAGCTCCTGGGGCACCACGCCGATGGCCGCGCGCGACTGGCGCGGATTGACGTCCTGATCGAAGCCCCAGATTTGCACCGAGCCCGAGGACTTCAACACCAGCCCGGCCAGAATATTGATAAACGTCGATTTACCCGCGCCATTGGGGCCGAGCAGCCCAAAGATCGAGCCGGCGGGGATCTCCAGATCGATGCCCTCCAGCGCCGTCTTGGGCGGCGTGCTGCCGCGGGCGCGGTAGGTCTTGACCAGCGAGCGGACTTGGATGGCGTTGGTCGGGGCATTGGCGAGGGCGGACATAGGCAGGCTCCATGGGGGCAGGCTCCGTGGGGGCAGGGCTCCGTGGGGGCGCTCCGTGGGCGGCGCCTTGTCGCGCCTCGGGGGATCGCTATCATGAGCCACCATCAAGCGCACCCCTTGCGCAAGACAACCCGGGAGCCTGCCATGGTCCAAAACCCGCCCGAGACCGAAATG
>JBCDHK010000445.1:0-2916 GCA_038750185.1 Pseudomonadota bacterium | reverse complement strand
TGGAGCGCGCAATCAACGGCAGCCGAGGCGGTCAATGGGGCCAGCAACAGAGTGTAAACCAATGAATTTGCAACAAAGTCCAGCGCAACCCTTCTGAAAAGCCATCATTATTTTTTTACCCGCGCCGTCCATGCTCGCACCGCACGCCAACCGGAGCGCCCCATGGACCTGGACACCCTCACCGCCAGCATCGGCGACTACACCCGCGATGCCATCCTCGTCACCGAGGCCGAGCCGACCTCCCGCCCCGGACCGCGCATCCTGTGGTGCAACCGCGCCTTCACCGAGATCACCGGCTACACGCTGGAGGAAATCCAAGGCGAGACCCCGCGCATTCTGCAAGGCCCCGACACCGACCAAGCCACCTGCCGCGCCATCGGCGACGCCTTGGCGCGCTGGGAGCACGTGCGCGTCGAAATCAAGAACTACACCAAATCCGGCGAGAGCTTCTGGGTCGATCTCTCCATGGCCCCGGTCACCGACCATACCGGCTACTACCGCTACTGGGTCGCCATCCAGCGCGACATCACCGAGCGCAAGGAGCGCGAACTGTCGCTGGTCGCCCGCTTCGAGAGCCTGAAGCGCACCGAAGAACTCTTGCGCGTCGAGCGCGACAAGATCGCCGGCATCGCCGCCGTCGCCGAACACGCACAGGACCTGATCACCATCACCGACCCTCAGTTCCGCATCCTCTGGGCCAACCCCGCCTTCCTGCGCCGCACCGGCTATCATGCCGATGCGATCATCGGGCTGACGCACTGCGATCTGCTCGACAAGCGCCCCGCCACCCTGGGCTCGCGCGACGCAGCAATCAAGGCGGTGCTCAACGACACCTACGGCGAACAAGAAGCGCGCAACACCGATGCCGACGGCAAGCACTACTGGACCGAGATCCGCATCTCCGTCCAGCGCGACGACGCAGGCCGTGCAGAGCGCTTTGTCATCGTCGAGCGCGAAACAACTGAGCGCCGCCACCACCAGCAGGCGCTGCGCGAGGCACTGGCCACCGCCAAAACCGCCACCCGCGCCAAGTCGCAGTTCCTGGCCAATATGTCCCACGAAATCCGCACCCCGATGAACGGCATCATCGGCATGGCCGAACTTCTCAACGAGACCCGCCTCAGCCCCGAACAGCAAAGCTGTGCCCGCACCATCACCGACAGCGCCAACGCGCTCCTCTCGATCATCAACGACATCCTGGACTTCTCCAAGGTCGAAGCCGGCAAGCTGGAGCTGACCCAGGCGCCGTTCCACCTGTCGCACCTGATCGAGGACGTCGCCAGCCTGCTTGCGGCCAAAGCGCTGGAGAAAAACCTCGACGTGCTGGTCGATGACCGCCTCGCGCCCGGGCGCTGGTTTTTGGGCGACGCGGCGCGGCTGCGCCAGATGCTGCTCAACCTGCTCGGCAATGCGATCAAATTCACCACCCAAGGCCACGTGCTGATCCGCATCGAAGAAGAAGCCGATCCACAAGGCCGCGCCCGCGCAGAGGCCCGCGCGCACTCCTCCAAGCCGCGCATCGCGCTCTCGGTAATCGACACCGGCATCGGCATCGCCCCCGATCAACTGGGACGCATCTTCAACGCCTTCGAGCAAGCCGACAGCGATGCCAGCCGCAAGTTCGAGGGCAACGGGCTCGGCCTGGCCATCACCAGGGGACTGGCCCAACTCATGTCGGGCACGCTGCAGGTCGCCTCGCAACCGGGCGCGGGCTCGGAGTTTCAGCTGGCGCTGCCGCTGGAGGCCTGCCCTGCACCCGCCGCAGCCGAACGCCTGCTGCCCGATCTCAGCGGCAAGCGCGCCGTGGTGCTTGGCAAACCAGGGCTCGCCCTTGAGATCGAGAGCCGCCGCCTGCACCAACTGGGCCTTGAGACGGTCACGCTCGACCCGGACGCCCTGCTCGGCGCGCGGGCGGCGGAGTTTGGTGGCGCCCTGACCGGATACGATCTGGCGCTGGTCGATGAGGGGGTCGGGCGCAGCGAAAGCGAAGCCCTGCACGCCGCCTTGCGCCGCCAAGCCGGCACAGGATTGCCCGTACTGCTGCTCACCACCGTGGACCGCAGCTTGGAGGCCACCGAACTGCGCGCCAGCGGCTTTGCCGATGTGATCTTCAAGCCAACCCGCCTCACCCCGCTCGCACGCAGCATCGCTCTGGCGCTGGGGCGCGACATGCCGAGCCCCGCCGTCCCAGGTACCGCCGCGGGCACCAGCACCGATCTCGACGCGGTCTCCATCCTGGTCGCCGAGGACAACCGCACCAACCAACTGGTGATCAAACGCATGCTCGCCCCCACCGGCGCCCAGCTCACCCTTTGCGCCAACGGCTCGGAGGCATTGGCCCACTACAAAAGCCAGCGCTTCGACGCCGTGCTGATGGACGTCTCCATGCCGGTGATGAGCGGCATCGAGGCCACGCGCCTGATCCGCGCCTTCGAGCAGGAATTTCTGCTGCGCCCGTGCCCGATCATCGGCGTCACCGCCAATGCCATGGCCGCCGATCGGGAAGAATGCCTGGGCGCGGGCATGTCGGCCTTCCTGACCAAACCGATCCGCAAAGCCGAACTCCTGGCCCAAATCGCCGCCAGCTTGAGCCTGCCCCAAGCAGGCCAAGCCCCACCCAAAGGCGCCCACGCCAAGGCGGACATGACAGCGGACACGGCAGCGTATACGGCAGCGTATACGGCGGCAAAATCGGGGGAGGTGCACTGAAGATCGGGCTGTGGACCGAGTTGCGGTGACCCTTGCGTGCATCACTTTGCTGAGGCCCCCGTGCCCAGGGCACCGCGTCGCACACCACGCACACGCCGCCACAGCGGATCGCAGCACAGCAAGGCGTGCGACATGGCTCCGCGGCGCTGGGATCTCAGCCGCGCTCGAAATTACCCCGGGCCAATTCCTCCGCTCTTGGCGAATGCG
>JBCDHK010000444.1:0-2931 GCA_038750185.1 Pseudomonadota bacterium | reverse complement strand
GCCACTTCGCGGACCATCTGCGCGCCCATGTTCTCGAACTTATCGGACAGCTCGACTTCCTTGGCGACCGAAACACCGTCCTTGGTGATGCGAGGGGCGCCAAACGACTTGTCGATGACGACGTTGCGGCCCTTGGGGCCGAGGGTGACGCGCACGGCATTGGCCAGCGTGTCGACGCCGCGCATCATGCGCTCGCGGGCGTCGGTGTGGAATTTCACGTCTTTAGCAGCCATGGATATGCTCCTTTGCTAAGCGTTGCGTTGGGGAAGGGTGGCGCGGATTACGCAGCCTTGGCGGCGGCATCGGCGGCGAGAATGCCGAGGATGTCGCTCTCCTTCATGATCAGATAGTCGTCACCGTCGATCTTGACCTCGGTGCCCGACCACTTGCCAAACAGGATGCGATCGCCGGCCTTGACGGCCATGGTGATCAGCTCGCCCGAGTCCTTGCGCGCGCCTTCGCCCACGGCGACGACCTCGCCCTCCTGGGGCTTTTCCTTGGCGGTTTCGGGGATGATCAGGCCACCGGCGGTCTTTTCGTCGGAATCGACGCGGCGGACGAGAACGCGGTCATGAAGCGGCGTGAAGTTCATGGAATCGCTCCTTTTATCGTGCGGTTTCCAGGGATGCGGGAGGGTGCTCCCACCGGCTTTGGCACTCACTCTTTCGGAGTGCTAACAACCTCGGGCGCGATGTACGAACCTGCGCCATGCGTGTCAACCGGTTTTCGCGCTCTTTTGCCTCAGGCCAGCCCCATTTGCAGGCAGCCTGGACCTATGCAGCGCCTCACCCGATTTTAACCCCCACCGCCCCAAGTGCTGCGTGCACTGCACCAGAGCGCGTCCGAATAAGCAGCATCGCCGCGCGCTGGCTACAGCTAGCCTCCTGGAACGGATCGTCCAAGCGTGCCGGGGGACAGGGTGGAGCTGAGATTTTTCGAGATTTATCGCAGCCCCGAATATCTCGGATTGCTAGGCCAAGGGCTGGCGCTAAGCGCCGCGATCACCATAGCGGGCGCTGTCTGCGGCTTTGCCTTGGCGCTCCTGCTCGCGGCCGCACGCTACGAGAAAATCCCGGTGCTGCGCTGGATCGCCGCCGCTTATGTCGATTTCATCCGCAACACGCCGCTGGTGGTGCAGCTATTCTTCGTCACCTTCGGCCTGCCGCAACTGCTCGGCTACACCTGGCCGTTCTGGGCCCACGCGGTGCTGGCGCTCTCGCTCAACTTCTCGGCCTATTTCGCCGAGATCGTGCGGGCGGGCTTTTACGCGGTCGACGCCGGACAGCGCGAGGCGGCCAAGGCGCTCGGCCTCGGGCGCGCGGCCATCTTCCACCGTATCGTGTTGCCCCAGGCGCTGGCGCGCATGGCGCCCTCGCTCAATGCCCAGTTCGTGTTCTTGTTCCTGACCACCGGCATCATCGCCGAGATCGGCGTGGGCGATCTGACCTACGCCGGCCTCTTCATCGACAGCCGCTCGTTTCGCACCTTCGAGGTGTTCATCACCCTGACCGCGCTCTACATCGCGCTCGCACTCGCCTTCAAAGCCACCCTCACCCTCGCCGAACACCGCGGCTTTCGCTGGAAGTTCCTGCGATGAGGGAGACGCTGATCGGATTGCTCGGCAAGCCCGAGGGCATCATCGTGTTTCAGTTGCTCGAAGCGAGCCAGTACACGATCTACCTCTCGCTGATCGCCTTTCTCGGCGGCGGGCTGATCGGCGCATTCGTCACTTTCCTCCGGCTGCTACCCAATCGGGCGCTGCGCCTCAGCTGCGACGGCTATCTCTGGCTGTTCCAGTCGACCCCGCTGCTCATGTTGTTATTCCTCTCGGGGCTCGGCATCCCGCGCCTCTTCGGCCTCGATGTCGATCCTTGGGTCGCCGCCATCGCCTCGCTCACCCTGCACGCCTCGGCGTTTCTGGCCGAGGTTTGGCGCAGCGCCCTGGAGAGCGTGCCAAAAGCCCAGACCGAAGCCGCCCGCGCGCTCGGCCTTGGCTTTAGCGCCACGCTGCGCCTCGTGATCCTGCCCCAAGCCATCCGCGTGGCGCTGGCGCCCACGGTGAGCTTCATGGTGCAGATCGTGAAGGGGACGTCGCTCGCCTACATCATCGGCTTTCACGATCTGATGGCCATCGGCAAGCGCTGGGCCAATGCCACCGTGCCCGGCTCCGAGCCCTTTGTGATCTTTCCTCTGATGGCGCTGATCTACTTCGCGCTCTGCTATCCGCTGACGCTCTGGTCGCGCCATCTGGAGGCGCGCCTCGGCAGCGTCAAAGGCCCCACCGCACCCACGACCGCCTGACCCTGTAAGGAGACCGCCATGAAACGGATCACAACCGCCCTCACCCTCGCCTTCTTCGCCCTGACCAGCCCCGCCAGCGCCGATCTCTCGACCATCTTGGAGGCCGGCGTGGTCAAGATCGGCGTGCCCGAGAGCTTCCCCCCCTTCGGCTCGCTCAACGAGGAGGGCGAGCATGTGGGCTATGACGTCGACGTCGCCAATCTGGTCGCCGAGGACTTGGGCGTCGAGGTCGAGATCGTGCCCATCGTCTCCAAGCAGCGCATCCCGTTTCTGGAGACCGGGCGGCTCGATCTGGTAATCTCGACCCTCGGGGCCAATCCCGAGCGCGCCAAATCGATCTGGTTCTCTGCCGCCTATGCGCCGTTCTACACCGGTCTGTTCGCCCCCTCGACCATCGAGGTGGAGAGCATCGACGACCTCTCCGGCGTCAAAGTGGGCCTGACCGGAGGCACTATCGAAGACATCCAACTGACCGAAGAAGCCCCCGAAGGCACCGAGATCATCCGCTTTGGCGACAATGCCGCCACGCAAGCGGCCTATGTCGCGGGCCAGGTCGATGCCATTGTTACCAGCAACGTGGTCGCCGCCTCACTGGCCGAAGCCAACCCCGATCTCGATCTGCAAACCAAG
>JBCDHK010000443.1:0-2931 GCA_038750185.1 Pseudomonadota bacterium | reverse complement strand
GTGGATCGGGCCGTCGCCGCAGGCCAGCGCCGCTTCGCGCATCGCCTCGGAATAGGTCGGGTGCGCGTGGCAGGTGCGGGCCAGATCTTCCGCAGAGGCGCCAAACTCCATCGCGACGCACACCTCGTGGATCAGGTCCCCGGCCATGGGCCCGATGACATGGGCGCCGAGGATCCGGTCGGTGGCTGTATCGGCAAGGATCTTCACGAACCCGTCCGCCGCAAAGTTCGCCTTGGCCCGGCCGTTGCCCATGAAGGAGAACTTGCCGACCTTGTAATCGACACCGGCCGCTTTCAGCTCCTCTTCCGTCTGGCCTACCGATGACACTTCCGGATGGGTGTAGATAACACTCGGGATCACGCCGTAATTCACATGCCCCGCCTGGCCGGCAAGGATCTCGGCCACCGCCATGCCCTCGTCCTCGGCCTTGTGGGCGAGCATCGGGCCGTCGATCGCGTCTCCGATGGCATAGACCCCCGCGACGGAGGTGCGGTATCCGGCATCGGTCGCGACCTGCCCGCGATCCGTCAGCGTGACACCGAGCGCGTCGAGCCCGAGTCCCTCCGTATAGGGCCGCCGCCCGGTCGACACGAGCACCACATCGGCCTCGATCTCCTGCGTGCTGCCATCCTTGCGCACCGTGTAGCTGACCTTGGCCTTGGTCTTGGTCGCGGCCACCTTCGAGACGGCAGCGCCCATCACGAATTTCAGGCCCTGCTTGGCCAGGATCCTCTGGAAGGTGCGGGACACTTCGGCATCCATCGTGGGCGTGATCTGGTCGAGATACTCGATCACCGTCACCTCGGTGCCGAGCCGGGCATAGACGGAGCCGAGCTCCAGCCCGATCACGCCGCCGCCGACCACCACCATGCGCTTGGGGATCTTGGCCAATTCCAGCGCACCGGTGGAGGTGACGACGACGCTCTCGTCGATCTCGACCTCGGCGCCGGGGATCGACGACGGCTCGGACCCGCTGGCGATCACGATATGCTTGGCCTCATGCGTCTCGTTGCCCACCAGCACTTTGCCCGGTTCGGGGATCGAGCCCCAGCCCTTCAGCCAGTCGACCTTGTTCTTCTTGAACAGGAACTCGATGCCCTTGGTGTTGGCGTCGATCGTGTCCTGCTTGTAGGCGAGCATCTGGGCCCAGTCGACCTTCGGCGCCGAGACCTTGACACCCATCTTGGCGAAGTTCTCCTCGGCCTCGTGCACCTGATGAGAGGCGTGCAGCAGCGCCTTGGACGGGATGCAGCCGACATTGAGGCAGGTGCCGCCGAGCGTCTCGCGCCCCTCCACGCAGGCTGTCTTGAGCCCGAGCTGCGCGCAGCGGATGGCGCAGACATAGCCGCCGGGGCCGGAGCCGATGATGATGACGTCGTAGGAGGCCATAGTGTCCTTGTCCTTGTGGTTGGCGGGGTGGGGCGCCGCCCCCCGGCCCTGTGGCCACCCCCGGGGATGTGTTTGTCCGCCCGAAACGGTCAGATGAGAGCGGCGAGGATCATGACGATCGTGGCGCCAAAGCCCACGAACCAGATGAGCGAGCGCCAGGGGGCCGCGCCCGAGGCATAGGCGGGGATATAGAGGATACGGGCGATCAGATAGGTATGCGCACAGAGCGCGGTTAGGGTGGAGTTGGCCTCGCTCAGGGTCACCACGACCACCGCAATGGTGAAGAGGATCAGCGCCTCGAAGTGGTTTTGCAGCGCTCGGCCGAGGCGGGCCGTTGTCGGGCTGACCTCCTCGGCCAGATCGATGGGCCTGTCGCGCGGCGACAGCGTGCGCTTTACGCCCAGCTCGAGGTTGGCCGGCACCGAGAACAGGACGTATTGCACCACCTGGAGCAGCGCGGCGAGAGCGAGGACGGAGAGTTCGGGGGTCATCATGGCGTAACCGTCGGGTTGGTGGCGGGCCGGCGGGCGCGCAGGAGGATGGAAATGTGCAGGCCAAGAATGAAGAGCGCAGAGGCACCGTGCTGGATCACGGAAGCCTCGCCTGCGAGCCGCACCCAAAGCAGGGCCGAAAGCGGCAGAAACAGAACCAGCGCGGTCACCAGACCGGGGTTGTACTGGCGAAATGCGACAGCCTGGCCGACATGGAGCAACGCATTGATGCCCAGCAGATAGAAAGCCAGGGCGCCCCAACCGTCCGACACGAACTCCGTCAGCCACAAGGTGGCGAGCAGAAGCGCCCAAACGCCCACCAGATTGATCACCGCCACATCGCGCAGCGACAGCCCCGCCCGACCGGGCATCAGGGCATTGACGAAGGCGCGAAAGCGGTCCGCATCGTGCTCTTCGTATTGGTGCACCATATAGACCGGCAGCGCGAGGTAGACCGCGATGCCGACAGGGCCCAACGCCAGGAACGGCACAAGGCCGATCAACAGGAGCGCCGCAAGGGCGCCCCCGTAGACCCAGTATGCGGCCAGTCTGTCGAGCATCGGCTGCGGGGCTCCGGCGTCAAAGATCCATCAGGATGCGGCGCGGGTCCTCCAGCGCCTCTTTGACACGCACCAGGAAGGTCACCGCGCCTTTGCCGTCGACGATACGGTGGTCGTAGCTGAGCGCGAGATACATCATCGGGCGGGCCACGATGGCGCCGTTCATCACAATGGGCCGCTCCTGGATCTTGTGCATGCCGAGGATGCCCGATTGCGGCGGGTTCAGGATCGGCGAGGACATCAGCGAGCCGTAGACCCCGCCATTGGAGATCGTGAACGTGCCGCCCTGCATTTCGGCCATCGACAGCTTGCCGTCGCGGGCGCGCAGGCCAAGCTCGGCGATCTTCGCCTCGATGGCGGCAAAGCTCATCTTGTCGGCGTCGCGCACCACCGGCACGACGAGGCCGGTGGGCGTACCCACGGCGATGCCCATATGGACGAAATTCTTGTAGACGACGTCGGTGCCGTCGATCTCGGCATTGACCTCCGGC
>JBCDHK010000442.1:0-2937 GCA_038750185.1 Pseudomonadota bacterium | reverse complement strand
GGGTCTGGGCGAGGGCCTCGAGCCGGTCGGGCGTCTGTCCCTTGTCGTTCTGTACGGCCCAGCTCGGCTTCGGTGGCTCCAGGGACCGCACGTTGCGCTCGCGCAGGATGGCCTGACGGGCCTCGGCCATGCGCTCGTGATATGTCCGCTGAAAGTCCGCCTGCTCGGCATCGTAGCGTTCGGCGGCCTCGCGCGCGATGGCGTTGAAGCGGGTCCAATCCTCCTCGGTCGTGAGCGCTCGGGTGAGGTCCTGCAGCACAGCGAGGCGATGCACTTCGAGCACCGCGGTTTGCGTGTCGGTGCTCATGACATTCCCCTCAAAACTTGCATGCGAAGGTCGATGTCGAGTAACCTCAAAAATATATGATGTTTGAAGACATTCAGGATGTTGAGGATTGGCTGGCGCCCTTGGACTACCGTGCCCTCTGGGAGGCGGCCGAAGCCCATGGCGTCTTTACCGAGGCCGATCGTGATCACTGCGACGCGCTGATCGCCGACGGCGCAGTGCGCCAGGATGCGGTGCTGGTCGGACTCAAGACGATGATGCGCCTCGAGCTCACTCGGCGCCTGCGCCTCGAAGACCGCGTCTACGCGCCGGTCCATGGCCAGTATCTCACGACCACCCATTAGACCGTTCTCGGCTTGAAGAAGCGGATCCAGCGGCAGCGTCCCTTCTCCGCGGGCGCGGTGCGGGCGCCGGTCCAGCCGACATACGTGCAGTCGATGTGATGCCGTGGGGCCGTCCCGTAGGCCGAGGGGCCGTTGTAGCGGTAGGTCCAGAGCACGTGCGGCGTTCCCCAGAGCCACACGGCGAGCCAGAGCGCCAACGGCGCCAAGACCCAGAGAAAGAGTGCGACGACCCTCATCGCCGGCCCCCGCGCGCCTTGGGCGTCACGAAGCGGATCTTGGTGTCTGGCTGTAGCCTGCCGCCCTCCAGCGGATTGTCGGCCAAGAGAGCGTTGTAGGGGGCGATATCTGCCTGACTGACGGTGGCCGCTACGAAGAACCCCAGCCCCTTGATGTGGATGAGTTGGATCCCCTTCGGCATCGCCATGAGCTCGGCTGGCGACATCCAGGCCTGCTTGATCAGGCTGAGATTGGTCTGCGCTTTGAGGCCAACCGTGTCCCCGCTAAGGCCGGTGGCAACCGCGTGCTGCTCGCCCATAGCCTTGGAGACGCGTTCGGCTTCCTTCAGCCCGAACCCGAGCCACTGCGTCGTGATGCAGTTGTCCTCGATCGTCTCCGTCAGCTCCTGGCCGTACTTGCGCAAGACCTCGGAACGGCTCTGTGCGATGAGATGAAACTCCCCGCCAAAAGCGCGGACGGTGGTCATGGCTTGGCCGAGGAAGCTCTTCAGAGGGCTATTGGTGTATTCGTCCGCGATTACCCTCAAAGAACCGATGTTCTGATAGAGCGCTTGAGTAAAGGCGCCGAGATGAAGGGCGTAGTAGGGCCCGAGCTTCGACATCAGCGCCTGCGGGCCGACGAGGAAGATCACATAACCTTCGCGGATCAGGTCCTCGTGGCTGACGGTCGCCTTGCTGCCGGCCTCCGCAAGCCGGCTCCCAGGCCCCCACTGCCGAAGTGCCCGCTTCGCTTCGCCAACATGCATGGCGAAATGCTCATGCCCCTTCATCTCCAGCACGCTGCGGGCCTGTGCCTGCAGCGCAGGGTCGCCCTCTTCCGCCTCGATCTCCGCGAAGCTCAGGAGCATCTCGATGTCGGAGAGCAGCACCGAGACGGCGCCGGGCGTGGTCAGCGCCGTGCTGCGCTTCAACGCCGCGCTGATGCCGAACTCGATCAGCGTCCGCGGTGACTGGCGGAAGTAGAAGTTGCGCTGGTCCTGGTCGGGTGGCTCCTCGATCAGCGACTGCGAAACCAACTCGTTGGCGTAGAGCAGGTCCTGCGGATCGCGTTCAAAGGTCGAGACCGGTGCCCCGAAGGCGTTAAGCGCGACCCGGCGCGCTCTGAGCTCGGGGCGGACGTTGAAGTCGTCAATGACCGCGACCTTGCGGCCCAGCCACTGGAGCATGGGAACGGCCTGAGCGGCGATCTCACCGTCCTTCGGGTCGCTCACCAGAACCCCTTTCTCAGGCTCGGAGGCAATGAAAGACAGGAGCCCCGGCATGGCGACGCTCGTCGTCTTGCCGGCGCCGTTTGGCGCGTAGGTGCAAGAGTGGCCTGGTGGGGCAAAGATCGGCGCCCCGCTGTCCAGCGATCGCGCCACGATCCTCGCACCCTTCGGGTCGATCGCGCGCGGCCCAAAGATGGTGCCAAACGGGAAGCTCATCGGATCAGCCCCCGCTTGCGCAGATCCGTCTCACTGACGAGCCGGTCCGCCTTGGGCGACACCCCCAGCGCTTGAAATCGCGCCCAGCGACGCGCCATCAGCACGAGGCGCACGACCTGTACAAGGGCGATCACCGCGTGCTTCACGGCGACGATCCCGAAGAGGGGCGCGAAGAAGAGCGCGATCTCGAAGCCGGGCGTCGTGCCGACCAGCCAACAGAGCCAGCACAAGCCGAGCCCGGCCACGGCGCGCAGGCACGCCGCGTTGACCTTCCAGATGAGGCTCCAGCCGGTTGGGGCGCCCGTCATTACGACACCCTCGGCCAGGGGCAGGCCGCCCGTGAATCGGCAATGGTGCGGTCGTCGATGTTGACGGCGGCGCGCTCGAAGGCATCCACCTGAAGCGGGCGCACCGAGCCATTGGCCTCCATCACCGCGAGCGTGAGGCGCGGATCGAGGCCGCCTTGATCGTGGATGGCCCAGCAGATCGCCTGCACGAGGCCCGTGCGCGTCGTGTGCTCACGGTAGATCGCGCCGGTGATCACCGCGACGCTGCCGACGGCGGGGCCCTCTTCGAAGACGATCTGACCGTTGAGCGCGCCGGCGAGCGCGTCGTTGCTCGCCTGCAGGGTGTCGACCGCCTGGGCG
>JBCDHK010000441.1:0-2945 GCA_038750185.1 Pseudomonadota bacterium | reverse complement strand
TCCGGATCGGGCGAGACCCCCGCCTCGATCCAACGCCGGCCCTGCATGTAGGCCTTGGGATCGGAGACGGCATCGACAGCCAGCAGCCGCTTGCCCCGATAATACCAGAACGAACGCCCCCCCGCCCGGTGCCCCGGGCGCGTGATGATGCGGTCATGGCCCTGGCCAAGCCCGGCGATCTGCAGCCGCGCGTTGTACTGATCGGACCAAAACCACGGCACCGGACGGTAGGGCGCGTCGTCGCCCAGCATGGCGCGGGCGGCATGCGCGCCTTGATCGACCGCGTTTTGCACCGATTCCAGGCGAAGGCGGCGGCCCTCATAGGGAAACGAGGCACAGTCCCCTGCCGCAAAGATCGCCGGGTCCGACGTGGCACAGCGCCCATCGACGGCGATACCGTTGTCGAGCGCAAGCCCAGCCGCCGCTGCCAGTTCGGTTTGCGGCTCCACCCCGATGCCAACAAGCACCAGATCAACCGCCAGGCGCGTGCCATCCGAGAGCACCGCCGCTTCGACGCGCGACCGGCCCTCCAGGCGCGCCAGTGCAGTCTCGGTGCGGATCTCGACACCATGGCTGCGGTGCAAATCGGCCAGAAACGCCGCGGTCTCGGCACAGGCGACGCGGTTTAGCAGGCGTGGGCCACGCTGGAGCATTGTCACGCGCATTTGCTTTTGCGCAAACACTGCCGCCGCTTCGAGGCCGATGTAGCCGCCTCCCACCACCAGAGCCTGTCGCTGGGGCGCGATTTCGGGGGCGAGACGGTCGGCATCGGCCTTGGTGCGCATGGCGAAGACGCCATCGAGAGCGCCACCGACCGAGGCGGGCAACAAGCGCGGGGGCGCACCGGTTGTCAGCGCCAGCGCACCGTAGGGTAGGCGGGTTTCATCGCAGAGCACAACCTCTTGGGCGGCGCGGTCGATGCCACGCACCTCAGTGCCCGGGCGCACCACCACCTCGGCCTCAGCGTAGTAGCTCGGGGGCTTGAGTGCCAGCCGCTCCGCCGACAGCGCACCGAGCAGGTATTTCTTGGAGAGCGGTGGTCGCTGATAGGGCAGTTCCGGCTCGGCACCGATCAGCGTGATGGGGCCGCGGTATCCCTGGCCTCGCAGCGTCTGAACCAGCGAAGCACCGGCCTGACCAGCACCGACGACGACAACGGAGGAGGGGGCGGACATGGGCGTTCAGTCTGCTGTTCTCTAAAGCGGTTTCCAACCAACCCACATAGGTTAGTGGCTAAGAAATCGCGACAAATGAAGAGTTAGAGCCGGCGCAGCACACGGCCGGAGGGGCGCGCGCCCTCTCGGCCAGAACAACCGTGTGCTCGGGTGGGTGGGGCCGTGGGCTGCGCTCACCCAAGGCCCCGTGGTTTACTCGGCAGTCAGCAACGGCGGCTTGTCGCCTTCAAGGCGCGGACGATCGGGTGGCAGTAGATCGAGCGCCAGCTTGCCCTCGCGCACCACCACCTTGACCAGACCGCCCTCGGAGAGCTTGCCAAACAGCAACTCCTCCGCCAGCGGCTTCTTGATGTGCTCCTGGATCACCCGGCCTAGCGGACGCGCACCCATGGACACGTCATAGCCCTTGTCGGCAAGCCA
Organism: Pseudomonadota bacterium; assembly: GCA_038750185.1. Taxonomy (GTDB): domain Bacteria; phylum Pseudomonadota; class Alphaproteobacteria; order Rhodobacterales; family Rhodobacteraceae; genus Thermohalobaculum. Next base: position 1,350 of record JBCDHK010000441.1, on the reverse strand, counting down.
CTCGGCGGCGGGCTTGGTCAGTTCGATGGTGACGTTGCGCTCCATCAACTGGGCCTCAAGCTGCAGCACGAATTTCTCGACCACCTGCAAAATCACCTCAGGCGGCAGCGCGCCAAACGAGATCACCGCATCGAGACGGTTGCGGAACTCAGGGCTGAAGGTGCGCTCGATGGCCTCCTGATCCTCACCCTCGCGCGTTGTGCGGCCAAAGCCGATGGCCGTTTTGGCCAGTTCGGAGGCACCGGCGTTGGAGGTCATGATCAGGATGACATTGCGGAACGACACCGACTTGCCGTTGTGATCGGTCAGCTTGCCGTGGTCCATCACCTGGAGCAGGATGTTGAACACATCCGGGTGCGCCTTCTCGATCTCATCGAGCAGCAGCACACAGTGGGGATGCTGATCGACACCATCGGTCAACAGCCCGCCCTGGTCAAAGCCCACATAGCCCGGCGGCGCCCCGATCAGACGCGAGACCGAGTGCTTCTCCATGTACTCCGACATATCGAAGCGCAGCATCTCGACACCGAGGATCGAGGCCAACTGCTTGGCGACCTCGGTTTTGCCGACCCCCGTGGGCCCGGCAAAGAGGTAGTTGCCGATGGGCTTTTCAGGCTCACGCAGGCCAGCGCGCGCCAGCTTAATCGCAGACGACAGCGCCGTGATCGCCGTGTCCTGGCCAAACACGACACGCTTCAGATTGACTTCCAGATCGCGCAGCACCTCGGCATCGTCCTTGGAGACCTGCTTGGGGGGGATGCGGGCGATCTTGGCCACCACCGCTTCGATCTCCAGTTCGGTGATCTCGGCGGCGCGGTCGGCCTCGGCCAGTAGATGCTGGGCGGCACCGGCCTCATCGATCACGTCGATGGCCTTGTCGGGCAGCTTGCGATCGTTGATGTAGCGCGCGGCCAGATCGACCGCCGATTTGATCGCTTCCGGCGTGTAGCTCACCGAGTGGTGCTTCTCGAAGAACGGCTGCAGCCCGCGCAGGATCTCGGTGGCGTCCTCGGTCGAGGGCTCGGTCACGTCGATCTTCTGGAAGCGCCGGCTGAGCGCCCGGTCCTTCTCGAAGTGCTGGCGGAATTCGTTGTAGGTCGTCGACCCCATGCAGCGCAGCGTGCCGGCCTGCAGCGCGGGCTTGAGCAGATTGGAGGCGTCCATCGCCCCGCCCGTGGTCGCGCCCGCGCCGATCACGGTGTGGATCTCGTCGATGAAGAGGATCGCGTCCGGGTGCTCCTCAAGCTCCTTGATCACGGCTTTGAGGCGCTCCTCAAAGTCGCCGCGGTAGCGGGTTCCGGCGAGCAGCGCGCCCATGTCGAGCGAAAAGATCGTGGTGTTGGCCAGCAC
>JBCDHK010000440.1:0-2965 GCA_038750185.1 Pseudomonadota bacterium | reverse complement strand
CTGACCATAGACCAGTGTCGCGCGGCTCTCGCCGGCCAGGTCGATCACTTTGGCGTCCTGCATCTCGTAATAGAGATCGTTGCCCTCGCGCGTGCGCTCGCCGACGCCCGCAAACACCGAGAAGCCGCCATGGCCCTTGGCGATGTTGTTGATCAGCTCCATGATGAGCACGGTCTTGCCCACGCCCGCACCGCCGAAGAGGCCGATCTTGCCGCCCTTGGCATAAGGCGCGAGCAGATCGACCACCTTGATGCCGGTCTCCAGGATGCCGGCCTCGGTCGACTGCGAAACGAAATCGGGCGCCGGCTGGTGGATCGGACGGGTCTCGCTGGTGTCGATGGGCGCGCCCTCATCCACGGGCTTGCCGACCACGTTGAGGATGCGCCCCAGCGTGGCTTTGCCCACAGGCACCGCGATGGGCTGGCCGGTGTCCTTGACCGGCTGGCCGCGCACCAGTCCCTCGGTGCCGTCCATGGCGATGCAGCGCACGGTGTTCTCGCCCAGGTGCTGGGCGACTTCGAGCACCAGTTCGTTGCCCTGGTTTTCGGTGGTCAGCGCGTTCAGGATGGCCGGCAGATGGTCGTCGAACTTCACGTCGACGACGGCGCCGATCACCTGGGTGAGTTTTCCGATCGCCTCGGTCATGGGGGATCCTTTCCTGGTTCAGAGCGCGCCTTCGCGCCGGCCGGTGATGATGGCGCCGCGGGTGACGCCGAAGCCGTAGCCATAGCCGCCAAAGCCATGGCTCATGTTGTTGGTCAGACTATTCCAGCGATAATTACCCTCGACGATGGGCAACACCGAGATGACCCGGTAGCCGCTACGCTCCAGGTCTTCGCAGTTCTCGGCGATGCGGTCGCTGAGTTCCTGGTAGTCGGGGATCACGTCGGAGAATTTGCCGGTCTCGTGGTAGATCTTCTCGAACACCGGCTCTTCGACTTCGACTTTCTTGCCGAGCAACCCTTTGCGCTTCCAGACGCGGCGGGTGCCGATCTGGCGGTTGGTCTCCTCGATCCGGTAGACCGGTTCCATGCGCGCGCGCACCCAGCGCGTCTCGACGATGGGCGCGTCCTCGCTCACAGCGCTTCGGCTCCGGAGATGATCTCGATCAGTTCGTTGGTGATCGCGGCCTGGCGCGAGCGGTTGAACTCGATGGTCAGCCGGTCGATCATCTCGCCGGCGTTGCGCGTGGCGTTGTCCATGGCGGACATGCGCGCGCCCTGCTCGGAGGCTGCGTTCTCCAGGAGCGCGCGGAAGATCTGGACGCCCAGGTTGCGCGGCAGGAGATCGGTGAGGATCTCCTCCTCATCGGGCTCATAGTCATAGGGCGGGCCTTGATCGGCGCCCTCCTCGGCCTCGCCGATGTCGGCGGGGATGATCTGCTGGGCGGTGGGCACCTGGGAGATCACCGATTTGAACTTGTTGTAGTAGATCGTGGCGACGTCGAACTCACCCGCATCGAAGCGCGTGAGCACATCCTCGGCCACACCCGCGGCATCCGTGTAACCGATGCGCTTGACCTCGGAGAAATCGACGTGGGCGACGAAATACTCGGCATAGTCGCGTTTTAGTTGCTCGCGGCCCTTTTTGCCCACGGTGAGAATCTTGACCGTACCACCGGAGGCCAGATGCTCGTCGATCTCGCGCCGGGCGAGGCGAGCGATCTGCGAGTTGAAGCCGCCGCAGAGGCCGCGCTCGGCGGTCATCACCACGAAGAGCTTGACGTCCGTCTTGCCGGTGCCGCTGAGGAGACGCGGTGCGGTCGGGCTGTCCTTGGCACCGCGGGCGAGATTGGCCAGCACCGCATCCATGCGCTCGGCGAAGGGGCGCGCGGCCTCAGCCGCCTCTTGGGCGCGGCGGAGCTTGGCCGCCGCCACCAATTGCATCGCCTTGGTGATCTTGCGGGTCGATTTGACCGAACTGATGCGGTTTTTCAGGTCTTTGAGGTTGGGCATAAACGCACTCCCGTGGCGCTGTCGCGGCGCGTATCGCTTACGCGAAGGTGCGCTTGACGCTCTCGATCACCTCTTTGACCTTATCGGCCAGCTCACCCGAGACCTTGCGGTCGTTGTCGCGGATGTCGTCGAGGAGTTCGGCGCGGTTGGTGCGCAGCTCCTCCAGGAGCGCGGCCTCAAAACGCCCGACCTCGGAGAGCGACATGCTGTCGAGAAAGCCTTGGGTGCCCGCAAAGATCACACAGCACTGCTCGGCGTTGGTGAGCGGCGCATATTGGGGCTGCTTGAGAAGCTCGGTGAGGCGCGCACCCCGGTTGAGCAGCTTTTGCGTCGCGGCATCGAGATCGGAGCCGAACTGGGCGAAGGCTTCCATCTCGCGGTACTGGGCCAACTCCAGCTTGATCGAGCCCGCCACCGATTTCATCGCCTTGGTCTGGGCGGACGAGCCCACACGCGAGACCGAAAGGCCGACATTCACCGCCGGGCGCACGCCTTTGTAGAAAAGCTCGGTCTCCAGGAAGATCTGCCCATCAGTGATCGAGATCACGTTAGTCGGGATAAACGCCGAGACGTCGCCGCCCTGGGTCTCGATGATCGGCAGTGCGGTCAGCGAGCCCGAGCCGTTGTTCTCGTTGAGCTTGGCCGCGCGCTCCAAGAGGCGCGAGTGGAGATAGAAGACGTCGCCCGGATAGGCCTCACGCCCCGGCGGGCGGCGCAGCAGCAGCGACATCTGGCGGTAGGCGACGGCCTGCTTGGAGAGATCGTCATAGGTGATGAGCGCGTGCATGCCGTTATCGCGAAAATGCTCGGCCATGGCGCAGGCGGCATAGGGCGCGAGATACTGCATCGGCGCCGGCTCGGAGGCGGTGGCGGCCACGACGACGGAATACTCCATCGCACCGCTCTCCTCCAACACCTTCACAAGCTGAGCCACGGTGGAGCGCTTTTGGCCGACGGCCACGTAGACGCAGTAGAGCTTCTTTGATTCGTCGTCGCCTGCGGCGGCGTTG
>JBCDHK010000439.1:0-2995 GCA_038750185.1 Pseudomonadota bacterium | reverse complement strand
CGCCGATTACACCGCCCATCGCACCCTGGAGCACCGCCTACAGATGATCGGCGATGCCCAAACCCAAACCATCCCAAGCGGCGAGGACGCCCGCGCGCGCGTCGCAGCGCTCTCAGCCTCGCAAGACCGCACCGCCTGGGAGACCGGCATCGCCGCACGCCTCAAGCGCGTACACGCCAGCGTCGAGGCATTCTTCGTCCCCGCCACGCCAGGCGAGCGCGCGCCCGAGCCTCCACCGGACGACGACAGCCTCGTGAACGCCGGCTTCACCCGTCCCGAGGCCGCCCGCGCCCTGTTCGAGCGCTGGACCTCAGGCGCCCTGCCCGCCACCCGCAGCCCGCGCGCGCGCGCCCTCTTTGCCCATCTCCAGCCGAGCCTGATCGCCAAACTGGCCCGCGGTGCCAGCCCCGACGAGGCCATCGTCCAGTTCGACCGTTTCCTCTCCGGCTTGCCAGCGGGCGTGCAGGTATTCTCGCTGTTTTGCGCAAACCCGCATCTGCTCGATCTGGTGGTCGAGGTCTCGGCCATCGCACCGCGCCTGGCCGGCCATCTCGGACGCGCGCCCGGCGTGCTCGATGCGCTGCTCGATCCGGACTTCTTCGAGCCACTGCCCGAGGCTGAGACGCTGAGTGCCGAACTCGACACCGTCCTGGCCCCGCTGGCTGACTATGAGCGCGTCCTCGATGCGGCGCGGCGCTGGGCGCGCGAGCAAAAGTTTCGCGCCGGCGTTCAGGTGCTGCGCGCGCTCTCGGACGAGGCCGAGGCCGCCCGCGCCCACTCCGCCATCGCCGAGGCGTGTCTGGTGGCGCTGCTTCCCCGGGTCGAAGCCGAGTTCGCCCGCCGTCACGGGCCGCCACCGGGGCGCGGCATGGCCGTCTTGGCGCTTGGCAAGCTCGGCTCGCGCGAGATGACGGGGGGCTCGGACCTGGATCTGATCGTGATCTACGACGCCCCTGGCGATGCGATGTCCGAGGGCCGGCGCCCCCTTGCCGCAGCCCAGTATTACCCACGCCTGACCCAAGCCCTGGTCGCCGCCTTCAGCGCGCCGACGGCCGAGGGCAGACTCTACGAGATCGACATGCGTTTGCGCCCTTCTGGGCGCCAGGGCCCGGTGGCAACGTCGCTGGCAGCCTTCAGCACCTATCAGCGCGAGACGGCCTGGGTGTGGGAGCATCTGGCGCTGACACGCGCGCGTGTTGTGGCTGGGGCTGGTGCCAAGGCGTGTGCTCTTGGCGAGGAGGTCGCTTCCACCGTCACCCAAGCTCTGGCAGCACGGCGCGGCGCCGTAGAGGTGATTGCACAAGCATCGACCATGCGCGACCGCCTGATCGAAGCCCACCAGCGCGAGCGCAGCACCCCTTGGGCCCTAAAGCATACCGCGGGCGGACTAATGGAGATCGAGTTCCTGGCCCAAACCGCCATTCTCTATCACGGCCTTGACCGTGGCGCCGGTGCGGCGGGCTCTGCACTCCTTACTCTCGAAGCGCTTGGCTGGCTCAAAGCCAGTGAGGGCCAGCACCTCAACGAGACGCTCGTCCTACTGCGGACCTTACAACAGATCGAGCGCGTCGCACTGGAGCGCCCGTTTGACCCAGAGACGACAGGTTTGGGCTTACGCCAAGCGATGGCGCGAGCATTAGAGGTAGCCAATTTCGACACCCTGGAGCACCACCTCCAAGAGAGCACTACGCAGGCTGGCGAGATCATCGAGCACTGCTTCCAACGCCTGGGTGCGACCGATTGAGGGCCCTACACGCGTCAGGCAGACAAACTGGAACCGACATGCTAGCTACTGTAGAGAACGATGCACCCAACGGCCCCGTGGCTCAACTGGATAGAGCAATCCCCTCCTAAGGGATAGGTTGCAGGTTCAAATCCTGCCGGGGTCACCAAATAAAACAATAGGTTACACGGTTTTTGCGGATATGCTCGAAGATTCATTGAACCTTACCCCCTCCGGCAACAACGCGCGCCGCAGCCCCGAAATCCAACACCGCCGCCTCTTCGCGCATGTGATCGGGGGCGAAACGCGCATAGGTCCGCTCCGTCACCGACGTGTTCGAGTGCCCCAGCATCTGCGCGATCTTCTGCATCGGCACACCCGCGGCAGCGAGATGCACGGCAGCGGTGTGGCGTAGGACATGAGGTGTCACCCCTGGCAGCCGCGCGCGTGCCGTCGCCTTGTTGAAGGCCGTCTTGATGGAGGCGACCGGCTTGCCGTTCCACTCGATGACGTGGTCGGTCAGTGCTGCTGCTCGGGCGCTCACCAGCGCCGCCATGAGCCCGTCGTTGATCGCCACTACAGCCCGGCCCTTGCGTGGTCCTGTCGTGCTGGGTCGCAGGTCGATCTGGCGGCGCTCCAGGTCCACACGATCCCACGTCAGGTCGAGCGCCGCCGCCACCCGGCACCCGGTCGAGAGCATGAGGCGGATTGCCAGAGCGAGGTGCGGCGTCGTCTCGGCGGCGGTGTAGAGGCGGGCGATCTCGGGCTCCGTCAGCCACCGGTCTTTCGGCGCTGGCGGGCTGGGGCGCTCGATAGCTGGGCTGAAGGCAATCAGACGCCGTTGATGTGCCCAGTTCAGCACCGTGCGCAGCCGATTAAGTTCGGTGCGGATCGTGCCGTCCTTGATGCCTGCCTCCCGGCGCGCCTCGGTGTGGCCGCGCGAGTGCTCGATTTCGATCTGATCGGGCCGCAAGTGCGCGAAGGTCGGTGCCAGCGCTGGCCACTCATAGCGCATGGTCGTGGCGCAGGGGCGACCCTGCCGCTCAGAGGCATAAGCCTCCCAGAGATCCGCGACGGTGGTCTGCCCGGGCCGCAGCGTCTCGCGCCGGTAGACATCTATGGCTTCTCGCTCGGCGTCCGCGGGCGTGCGTGCCGTAAGCTGATGACGTCGCCGCTTTCCGTCTTCATGCCAGATGACGCAGAAGCCGCCTCTGAGCCGTCCGATGGTGATGTCTGGCATTGCTCGTACTCCTCTACGGCCTCGACAGGAAT